>NZ_JBSFUU010000016.1:0-153528 GCF_053591955.1 Streptomyces sp. NPDC002845
CGACAGTCGGGCCGCCGTCACACCCGAAAACCACCACCGAACGCAGATTGGCCGCCACCAAGAGCTGACGGCCAATCACGAAAGATCGAGGCTAGTGGAATAGTCGTGAGGACGGGCGGCCGCGAACGAGCTGAGCGCTCGCGGCCACCCAGGGGACGGGCGCGTTAGAAGCCGCGGGTGGTGAGCCACTCGTCCAGCGCGACCGAGACGATGTCGCCGATCGGCAGGTGGTCGAGTTCGTTGTCCAGCGCGAACCGCTTGATCCGCTTCTTCAGCCTCAGCGCGGCGGGGACCGACGAGTCGAGACTCTCGCGCGCGATGATGCGCTGGTTGAGAACGACGGCGGCATCGGGAACGTCCTTGGGCCGACCGGGACCGTGAGCGTACGGCGTTCCCTCACTCGGCGACTCCTGCGCTCGCACGGCCTGTTCCCGGTGAGGCCCCGGGACACCGGTCCTCACCGGGAATGCCGTACCGCCTGCCATCGGAGGAACTTCCGGGCGAACCGCAACCTCGGTCGTCGGGTCCGCATCAGAAGCCACGACCGTGGAGTGGGACGGATCGTGCTGCGCCACAGGTTCGGCCGACTGTATGGGCTGGATCGCGGGTACTGCGAGCTCGGGCGCCAGGACTGCAGGCGGCTCCTGCCGGGGATCGCTCGGGGCGACCTCAACGGTCAGCTGTGCGGCAGGCTGCGCCACTTCGGGTGCTGCCTCGGCCCGGCCGTCCGCTGACCCCTCGGTGGGAACGTTGGAAGGGACGGTCTGAACCTCCTGCTCGCCAGTGGTCCGACCGTCTTCGCCCTGGCGACCGGCCTGTTCAGCAGCGAACTGCTCAGGCGTGAGCTCGGCGGCCGGCGGAGGGGGCGGCGGGGTCGTCTTCTTGGCCCCGCCCAGGGCGCGCCCGCCGGTGCGGCGGGCCGGCGGCTTCGGCCTCTCGTTCTTCTCGCTCATGCCTCGGTCAGCTCCTTCATCAGGTTGGCGTACTCGCTCAGTTCGGTCGGGACCTCGCCGAAGGCCTCCATGTAGTGCACCCAGGAGTGGATAGTGGTCTCGGCCAGCGGGAACGGCTCGTCACGGTCCGGGCCGATGCCCTCGCCCTCGGCGGGCTCCAGCAGCTGCTCCTTCGCCCGGCTGGGCAGGCTGGTGCGGTCGTCGGCCTTGACCATGACCACGTGGGCGGTGACGCCGTGCTCGTTACGGGCGGCGGCGCGCTCGGCCTCGTCGAAGGTGGCCACGAGCTTGCGGCGCTCGATCTTGGTGGGGGCGACCGGTACGAGCAGCAGGTTCGCCTCGGTGACAGCCTCGTGAAAGATGCGGGCGCTTCCGCCGCCGGCGTCGACCACGATCGCGCCGAACTCAGCCCGCTTGGTGCGGATGTACTCGGCGATGTCGTCAAACGGGTACCGCTCGACGACCAGGTTGGCGGGGATCTCGAAGCCGGCGGCCTGGGTGACCTTGAACCAGTCGTAGGCGGACTGGCTGGTCGCGTCCGCGTCCAGCAGCAGCGTCGGCAGGTCGAGGACGACGGCGTAGTAGAGGGCGATGAACCAGGCGGAGGTGGTCTTGCCGGTGCCGCCCTTGAGCATGCCGACGACGATGACGAAGGCGTCCCAGGCGCTCGCCGTGGCCGCGGCCAGGGTCTTGAGTCGGGTGTTCTCACTCACGTGTGCTTGATCTCCTGTATCTGGAAAGGCGTGTTGACTTGGGTGCGTCGGCGAGAAGGCCGGCGTCGGAGGCGGCTGAGTGCGGACGATGGAGGGGCCCTTGCTGCAGTGCTGGATCCGGGATGGCTCGCCGTCGGGCCCTTGATCTGCCGGGCGCAGACGGGACCACCGTCGAGGGCACTCATGAGCGCTTCCTCGGGGTGCGGGCCGGGCCGTGGTTGTGCTTGGGCCGCATCCGGGTGCCTGCTTGGTGCAGGAGCCGATAGACGGTGCCGACGGAGTAGCTGCACTCCTCGGCCAGGTCCGGCACGGTGGCGCCGGCCTCATACCGTGCGCGCAGGGACAACGCGAGCTTCATTCGCCGTGCGGAAGTGGCCGCAGAACGAATACGGAGCGTCTGCTCGGCGGTGCGGGGCGTGCCCCCAGCCTCGATCAGTAGCCGCCGGGCGGCACGTCGCGTCACGGACGCTGCCGTGGCCAACTCCGTGAGCGTGGCGCCTTGCTGCTCGTAGAGGCGACGCAGACGGGCCGCGAGATTGCGGCGGGTTTGCCCGTCGCGCATTCTGCGCGTCTGCCACGAGGTGCGCATCACGGTCCCGGCCTCGCGCAGACGGTTGAGGACCGTGCCGTACGACAGCCCGCTCGCGGCGACGAGTTCGGCGACCGTGGCGCCGGACTCGTACTGCTCGCGCAGGCTCTGAGAAGTGACAGATTGGGCATCGGCAGATGGAGGTTGTGGAGTCACGCGACGGAGTTCCATTCCCTGAGGGCTTCAGCATGGGCAGCGGCCAGCTCGTCGTAACTGCGCTGGTCAGCAGGGGTGATGAGGATCAGTCGGCCGTCGGTGGCGAGGCGCCAATCGGCGGCAGGCCGACCGGTGACCGGGTCGAGGACGCTGCCGCCCGGGGTCTGCCACGCGGACGGGATCTCATCGGGCCGGGGTGCCGGGACCAGGACCTGGCGCCCGTCGCGGACGATCACCGTGGCCTTGCTGCGGTGCTCCGCGAACCGGTCCAGCGCCTTTTGGTATGCCGCCCGCTCGACCGCGTGCAGAGTCCTGCGCCGGACCGCAACGCCCGCCGTGGCGTAGAACTGGGCGATGCCGTACCAGCCCTGTGCCGGCCGTGTGCCCGGTTCCGTGGCGGCATCCTGAGAGCCGTTGCCGAAGCCCTCCACGGCGCGGGGAGCGAGGGTCCAGGTCTCACCGTCGTGGTGCACGAGACCGTGGTCGGCCAGGCGCCGCAAAGTCCGGTAGGCAGTGGCACGGGACACGGAAGCCGTACCGACAAGATCGCTGACCGTCTGAGCAGGCCGGACATGCAGCGCCCCGATGATCATGAGGGCGGAGCTGCCGAGGCCTCTGTGGGCGAAGGCGTCGTGGCCCATCAGGCGGGCGATGACGGTGGAATCGATGTCGGCCGTCACGCCTGTCTCAGGGCTGGTCCACTCCTCAGTGCCAGGTCGGGGGGGTACTGAGTGGTCCAGAAACGAGACAGCGAAGCGCGGGCACGGCCACCGGTGCTGCCGTGGTCGAGGTACCAGGTGGAGCCCTCCCGGCCGTGCCCCACCCGCAGCCGGCGCAGCCAGCCCCCAGGCTTGAGGACGGTCTCGTAGACCACGCGCAGCGTCGTCCGCGAGACCCCTGCCTCCTCCGCGGTCTGCCGCTCGCTGGCGTGGTGCAGCGGGCCACCGGCGGTCTCGGCGAAGTTCAGATGGGCCCGCAGCACCCGCAGCGCGGTCCGTCCCCGCTCGCCGCGCCAGGGCGTGGTCTCGATGCGGTCCCGCAGCGCGGCGAGAACCTCGTACACGTCGTGACGTGAGTCCAGCACACGCGTTCCGGCGACCACCGCCGAGGCGCTGGCCCACACCTGGCGGATGTAGTCCAAGGCACGCGCCTGCCCCGAGCGCACTGCGATGTGGCGGGCATGCCGGCCACCCTCGTGGTCGGGGTGCAGCAGCAACCGGGTCAGCTCGTCGACGGTGCCGCCGGCCCGAGCGACATGGCAGGCGATCGCCGCTGTGACGCGGTGCCCGTGCTCGGCCGCGCCCTGCCGGTCCTGGCGCACGGCCACGGTGCGGCCGTCGGAGCCGAGCCGACTGTAACTGCCCGTCGCGTACCGGCCGGTGAGATCCCCGAGCAGTACCAGTTCGGCCGCAGCCGGACGAAGGTGGTGAAGGCCCAGTCGGCCGAACGAGTGAGGGATCTGCCGCTGTGGTTCTGCCTGATGACTATGGTGTGGCACGGTGAGGTCGTCTCGCAAAGACAAGGGCGCCACCCAGGCCCGCTAAAACCACGGGTGGTACCCGGAACCGACCTCCAATCGGTGCCAGCGATGCCTCCAGGATTGCCGTCCTGGAGGCATTCGTATGCCTGGCCCCGCTCTGGAGGCAGGCGTCCCCATCGCAACTCGACCAAGGCAGGAACAGAGAGCCGTCGAGGCCACCGCTCCTGATCCGTCCGGTCAACTCGGGTCTCCCAGAAGCAGCTTGCAGAGGCACTGCCTCTGACTGCCTCCGAGCGACCCGGGTCGTACCGGGGTCGAATCAGAGCGTTTTCCTCTGACTGCCTCCGATCGCCTCTGCAACCCGTCCTAGCAGGTCACAGCCGCTTTAACCCTCATAAGCCCAGGTCAGAAAGGGTGCGGCAGATTTACTGGCGGTAGTGGTAGAAGCCCTCCGTCCCCCTGACGTCACCCAGTTCGGTGTCGGTGACGACGACGCCCGCGAGTCCTCGCGGTACGTCGACGGAGGTGGACGCGGCCCGGTTGATCGGCATGTTTCCTCCTTGAACTTGATTTGACTCTCGACGCTTGACTCAATCTCTGTCAATATTGATTGAATCAATGCAATGGCTTTACAGATACGGTGGCGTCCATGAGGGAAGACGAAGCGGCACAGCGGCTCAGCACCAAGGAGACCGCCGAGCTCCTCGGCGTGAAGCCCGAGACGGTGTACGCGTACGTGAGCCGCGGCCAGCTCACCAGCCGGCGCGACCCCGGAGGGCGGGGCAGCACCTTCGACGCCAAGGAGGTGGCGGCGCTCGCCCGGCGCAACAGGCGTGAGGCAAGCGGGAGTTCGCCCGTCGGCGGAGACCTCTCCGTCCGGACCCGCCTCACCCTCATCGACAAGGACCGCTACTACTTCCGCGGCGTCGACGCGGCCGAGCTCGCCGCGCGCCACTCCTTCGAGGAGGTGTCCGAGTGGCTGTGGACCGGGGAACTGCGGCCCGGCGTCACCTTCAGCGCCCCGAAGACGTCCGTCGCCGCCGCTCGCCGTGCCGTCGGCGCCCTGCCCGAACACAGCAGTCCGGTCGACCGGTTGCGGGTCGTGACGATCGCGGCGGCGGCCACCGACCCGCTGCGCTTCGATCTGTCCGAGGAGGCCGTCCTCGGCACCGCACGCACCCTCATCCCCACGCTGGTCGCCGGTCTCCCGCCCGTCCCGCACACCCACCGCGACTCGGGCCCGCTGGCCCACCGCCTCTGGGCACGCCTCTCCGGCCGTACACCCGACGAGGCGTCACTGCGCGTTCTGGACACGGCACTCGGCCTGCTGGTCGACCACGACCTGGCCGCGTCGACCCTCGCGGTCCGCGTCGCCGCGTCGGCCCGCGCTCACGCGTACGCCGCCGTGTCCGCCGGGCTCGGCGTCCTCGAAGGCCCCCTGCACGGAGCGGCCGGCGAGCACGCGCACCACCTGCTCCTCGACGTACTGGACCGGGGAACCGCGGTCCCCGTGATCGCGGACGAACTGCGCGCCGGCCGCCGTGTCCCGGGGCTCGGCCACCGCCTCTACCCGGGCGAGGATCCACGCGCCCGTGCCTTGTTCGCGCTCCTGGAGGACGTTCCCCGGGCCGCCCCCGCGCTCGCGGCGGCCCGCGACATCGTGGCCACCACCGCCCGCCACACGTCCCTGCACGCCAATGTCGACCTGGCTCTCGCCGTGCTCACGGTCTCCTCCGGAATGCCCGCCTCCGCGGGCGAGACGGTGTTCGCCGTGGCCCGCACCGCGGGCTGGATCGCCCACGCCCTGGAGGAGTACGGGGAGCGGCCGCTGCGGATGCGCCCGAGCGGTCAGTACGTGGGGGCGCGACCCCCTCGACCGCTGCCGCAGTGAGCGGCTTGCCGCGGCGGCCACATCGAGCCGTTCACCACCTGCGGCAGTCGCAGCGACCCGTTCGCCGCCACCGAAGGGCGCAAGCATCGCATCCGCGCCCCGAGTGAGGTCTTCGCGCCCCGCGCGCACCGCTCATACGCCCCCAACGCGCCCCTTTCGGCGCGGCCGGAAGTCGCCCGGGGGCAAGTCAGGTTAGGCTCACCTCTGTGAGTACGTGCACATCCGCGTCCCGGCGCCTCGACGAGCCTCTCGCCGGGACGGCCCCCACCGCCCGGACATGGCTGCTGCTGGAACAACCGGGCCCCTGGGGTGCCAAGGCGCTCACTTCGAGCCACCTGGACCCCGCGCTCGGCCGCGCGCTCGAAGCCGCCGCGGAGGGCACCGGCGTACGCATCGCGCTCATCCGCCGACCCGGCCGCCACGCGGACTGCCACGAGATCGGCGAGCGGCAGGTGTACGCGGCGCACACCGTCGCCGGCAACGTATGGCTGCACAGCGCCACGACGGCCGACCCCGGGCAGCTGCTCGGCCTCGACCTCACCGCACTCGGCGCGGGTGACCCCCGTACCTTCGACGCACGCCTCCGGGGACGGCCCCACACCGGCGACCCGCTCGCGCTCGTCTGCACGAACGGCAAGCGCGACCGCTGCTGCGCCCTCCTCGGACGGCCGCTCGCCGCCGAACTGGCCGCCTCCGGGGTCGAGGGCACCTGGGAGGTCACCCATCTGGGCGGTCACCGCTTCTCGCCCACGCTGCTCGTCCTGCCGTCCGGGTACGCGTACGGCCGCGCCGAGGCCCACCACGTCAAGGAGGTCCTCCAGGGCGTACGGGAGGACCGTGTGGTCACGGAGGGGTGCCGCGGGAACTCCGCCTGGGACCGGCCCGGACAGGCGGCGGAACTGGCGGTCCGTACCGCCGCGGGCGTGAACACGGCCGGCGCGCTCACCGTCGCCCGCACGGACGGCACGGCTCCGCCCTGGGAGGTGACCGTCACCCACACCGACGGCCGCCGTTGGCACGTCACCGTCGCCCAGGGAGCCTCGCTGCCGCCCCGCCCGGAGACCTGCGGCTCACCGCTGGGCTCCCCGGCCCGGATGGACGTCGTGGCTGTACAGGAGCTGTCCCCAGCGGCGCCGACCGGCTGATGGCCTGATGGCCTGACGGCCGCCCCACAGGCGTACGGAGAAGGCGGCCACCCGTCCTCCCCGCCCACCGAGAGATCCACGCCACACCTCTTCGGCCCCGCTCACCCGCCACGTACCGTCATGGGTATGAGCCCCACTCCCCCCGCACGCCGCCTGCGTCTCGGTCTGCCGCGGCGAGTGTTCTCGCAGGTGCTGCTGATGCAGGTGGCCATCGCCGCCGGGGTCGCCATGCTGGCGACCGGGCTGTTCCTCGCACCGTTCCTTTGGACTGAGCAGGAGTGAGCCCGATCAGCCGCACGCCCCGAACGGTCTTGGGCGCACTGGTCCCCGGCGTACTCAACCCCGGGGCGGCGACACGCATCCCGTGCGTGGTCCGATCCCGGGAGGCCAGTTCCCTGCACGACCTGGCCAGGTGGGTACGGCCAGAGGCGACGGGGAGGCCCCGAACCATCTCTCTGGTAGAGCGGGGGCCCCGCACGCTGGCGCCGTGCCCGGCGTCCCAGATCGCACGATCACCGTAGCCCGAACGGCCCAGGGCGCCGCAAGCATGCGAGCGGACCATCACACGATCGAGCTAACTCGACCTCGTGCGCACTCCCCGGCGAGCAGCGTGCGGTCCCGGCTGATCCACGCGATCCCGGGGCTCCTCGCGTACGCGGGTGGGGCGTTGGCGGTGGGGGCGCTGGCCGCGTATCTCATCTCCCGGAGGGTCCAGCGACAGCCCCGTGACCTGGCCTTCTCGGACATCTCGGCGCTGCTCGCGGAGCGCGAGGCGATGTTGCACGGCATCCGCGAGGGTGTGGTCGCCCTGGACCGCGACGGCCGCGTACGGCTCCTGAACGACGAGGCACAGCGTTTGCTCGGCATCGGCGAGGAGGCGGTGGGCCGGCCGCTCGACGACGCGCTCGGAGCGGGCCGTACGACCGACGTCCTGGCCGGCCGCGTCACGGGCACCGATCTGCTCACCGTCCGCGGCCAGCGCGTCCTGGTCGCCAACCGCATGCCCACCGACGACGGGGGCGCCGTCGCCACCCTGCGCGACCGCACCGAGCTGGAACAGCTCGGCCGCGAACTCGACTCCACCCGCGGCCTGATCGACGCCCTGCGCGCCCAGGACCACGAACACGCCAACCGCATGCACACCCTCCTCGGGCTGCTCGGACTGGAGATGTACGGGGAGGCCGTGGAGTTCGTCGGAGAGGTGGTCGGCGACCACGGGCGACGGCCGAACAGGTCACCGGGCAGATCCACGATCCGCTCCTCGCCGCGCTGCTGGTCGGCAAGGCGACCGTCGCGGCCGAGCGCGGCGTGGCCCTGTCGCTCTCGGACCGGACCTTGCTGCCCGACCGGGTGATCGACCCCAGGGGGCTGGTCACCATCGTCGGCAACCTCGTCGACAACGCCCTGGACGCCGTCGCCGGCACACCGCACGCACGCGTGGAGGTGGAATTGCGTGCCGAGGGGCGTACGGCGGTCCTCAGGGTCCGCGACACCGGTCCCGGAATCCCGGCGGAGAAGCGGGAGCTGGTCTTCTCGGAGGGGTGGTCCACGAAGAAGCCCCCCTCGCACGGCAGGCGCGGCCTCGGGCTCTCGATGGTGCGCCGCCTCGCCGAACGGCAGGGGGGCGGCGCCCGGGTCGCGGAGGCGGACGGCGGCGGCGCGGAGTTCACGGTGGTCCTGCCCGAGGCGTTGGCGGACGTAGGGGCGGGGGCGGAGGCCAGGGCGGATCCTGACCCCACGGCAGAAACGTTCCCGGAGGCGGACGCTGGGCCGGTGCCGGTGCCGGTGCCGGTGCCGGGGCCGGTGCCGCAAACGTTTACGCAAGCGTTTACGGTGCCTGACGGCGAGCCAGAACCCGCCTTCTCACCCGACCCCGAAGCCGGCGCCACTACCACCAAGGAGAAGTCGCGATGATCGAGGTCCTCGTCGTGGACGACGACACCCGGGTCGCACGGGTCAACGCCGCCTACGTGGAGAAGGTGGCCGGCTTCCGCGTCGCGGGCGAGGCGCACAGCGCGGCGGAGGCGCTGCACCAGTTGGAGACACTGCCGCAACTGGACCTGGTTCTCATGGACCACTACCTGCCGGACCAGACGGGTCTGGCGGTGGTCCAGGAGATGCGGCGACGCGGACTCCACACCGACGTGATCATGGTGACGGCGGCCCGTGACGTCACGACCGTCCAGGCGGCGATGCGGCAGGGAGCGCTCCAGTACCTGGTCAAGCCGTTCGCGTTCGCGGGCCTGCGCGCCAAGCTGGAGGCGTACGCGGAGCTGCGCCGCACGCTCGACGGAGGCGGCGAGGCCGAACAGCCGGAGGTGGACCGGATCTTCGGCGCCCTCTCGGCGGGCGGGGAGCCAGAACTGCCCAAGGGGCACTCCGCCACGACCACGGAGGTCGTACGCCGGGCCCTGATGACCGCCGTGGGCCCGCTGTCGGCCCAGGAGATCGCCGATCGGACGGGGTTGAGCCGCCAGACCGCCCAGCGCTATCTGAAGCTCCTGGAGCGCACGGGACGGGCCAGGCTGACGCTCAAGTACGGTGACGCGGGCCGCCCGGAGCACCGTTACGAGTGGGCGACCCGTCCCTGAAGGACCCTCCAGGGTCGTCAGACCGCCCCGGCGCCCGTGAGCGACCTCACCTCGGTCTCCGCGTGCTTCGCCTCGTCCGGAGGCTCCGCCGAGGTGACCGTGCCGAGCCAGCCCGCGAGGAAGCCGAGCGGGATGGAGACGAGTCCGGGGTTCTCCAGGGGGAAGTACTGGAAGTCGACGCCGGGGAACAGCGAGGCGGGGCTGCCCGACACCACCGGCGACAGCAGTACGAGCACCAGGGCGGGCACGAGTCCCCCGTACACGGCCCATACCGCGCCCCGTGTCGTGAAGCCGCGCCAGAACAGGGAGTAGAGCAGCACGGGCAGGTTGGCGGAGGCGGCGACCGCGAAGGCGAGGCCCACGAGGAAGGCCACGTTGAGGTCCCGGGCGAGCAGGCCCAGCGCGATCGCGACCACGCCGATCCCGACCGCGGCGGCACGCGCGACAGCCACCTCGCTGCGCGGCTCGGCCCGGCGGCGCCGCAGGGACGCGTACAGGTCGTGGGCGACGGACGCCGACGAGGCGAGCGTGATACCGGCGACGACCGCGAGGATGGTGGCGAAGGCGATGGCGGCGACGACCGCGAACAGAACCGTTCCTCCGGTGGAATCCGCGCCGCCTCCCAGATCGAGTGCCAGCAGCGGAACCGCCGTGTTCCCGGCCGCGTTCGACCCGCGTACGGCGTCGGGGCCGACAATCGCGGCCGCGCCGAAGCCGAGGACGATCGTCATCAGGTAGAAGCCGCCGATGAGCCCGATCGACCAGACGACCGAGCGGCGCGCGGCCCGCGCGGTCGGCACGGTGTAGAAGCGCGACAGGATGTGCGGCAGCCCGGCCGTGCCCAGCACCAGGGCGAGGCCCAGGCTGACGAAGTCGAAGCGCGCGGTCCAGGCGTCGCCGTACTTCAGTCCGGGTGCGAGGAACGCGTCACCGTGCCCGCTGCGCTCGGCCGCCGTACGCAGCAACTGGTCGAAGTCTCCGTGGAACCGGACCAGGACGAGTACGGTCAGCGCGATCGCGCCGCCCATCAGCAGGACCGCCTTCACGATCTGAATCCATGTGGTGGCCCGCATCCCTCCCAACGACACATAGATGACCATGAGCGCGCCGACGCCGATGACCGTCCAGGCCTGTGCCGCCTCGCCCTTGCCGCCCAGCAGCAGCGCGACCAGGGTGCCCGCTCCCACCATCTGCGCGACCAGATACAGAACGGACACCGTCACCGAGGAAGTTCCCGCCGCGATGCGCACCGGGCGCTCGCTCATCCGGGCCGCGACGACGTCGGCGAGGGTGAACCGGCCGCAGTTGCGCACCAGTTCGGCGACCAGGAACAGCACCACGAGCCAGGCGACCAGGAAGCCCACCGAGTACAGCAGTCCGTCGTACCCGAAGAGGGCGATGAGGCCGGAGATGCCGAGGAAGGACGCGGCGGACATGTAGTCGCCCGCGATGGCAAAACCATTCTCCATGGGTGAGAAGAGCCGGCCGCCCGCGTAGAACTCCTCCGCCGAGCCATGCCTGTTGCGGCTCACCCAGGTCGTGATCCCCAGCGTGACCGCGATGAACGCGCTGAACAGCAGCAGGGCGAGCGCCTGGTGGTTGCCGGTCACCGTTCTCCCCCTCTGACGCCGCGCGTCAGCTCCTGGGTGTCCCAGCGCAGGTCGAGCGCGGCCCGGTCGCGGCGCAGCCGTGCGTGGCGGGCGTACGCCCAGGTGAACAGGAACGTGGTCAGGAACTGGCCGAGGCCCGCCAGCATCGCCACGTTCACCGCGCCCACGACGGGCTGTGCCATCAGGTCGGGTGCGGTGGTGGCGGTCACCACGTAGCCCACGTACCAGGTGAAGAAGACGGCGACGCCGGGGATCACGAACCTCCGGTACCGGCTGCGGACTTCCTGGAAGGCGGCGCTGCGCTGCACCTCCAGGTAGACATCGGCCGTGCCCCCGGTGCGGCCCTCGTGCTCCCGCTCCACGGGCGGCACGGCGGGAGCCGGCGCGCCCGTACCGTCCAACTCGCCCCAGCCGGAGGCGAGCGCGTCGTACCAGGGGTCGTCGAACTCGATCGAGCTCTCAGGACCGCCCACGCGCGCGCGTGGGCGACCGTTGCTTGATTGCATGCCCAAGGATGGACAGACCGGGAAGATCCCTGACTCTTCTCTCCGGTCTTCTTCACCCCATCAGGTGACTTGTCGGGCGCGTGGCTGCGACGGCCAGCGAAAGCGCCGGCCGCCCGACCCGCGGCGGGCGCCCCCGGCCGGCGCAGCCCCTACGCGCCCTACGCGTCGATCCGCGACCGGTCCAACGTGGCCGCCGAGCTGGAGATGAACTCCTTGCGCGGGGCCACGTCGTTGCCCATCAGCAGGTCGAAGACCTGCTCGGAGGCCTCCAGGTCGGTGATGTTGATGCGGCGCAGGGTGCGGTGGCGCGGGTCCATCGTGGTCTCGGCCAGCTGGTCGGCGTCCATCTCGCCGAGGCCCTTGTAGCGCTGGATGGTGTCCTTGTAGCGGATCCCCTTGCTCTGGAACTCCATCAGCTTGTCGCGCAGTTCGCGGTCCGAGTACGTGTAGACGTACTTGTCCTGGCCCTTCTTCGGCTGGGTGAGCTCGATGCGGTGCAGCGGCGGCACCGCCGCGAAGACCCGGCCGGCCTCGACCATGGGCCGCATATAGCGCTGGAAGAGGGTCAGGAGCAGGATGCGGATGTGGGCGCCGTCGACATCGGCGTCGACGAGCAGGATGATCTTCCCGTACCGGGCCGCGTCGATGTCGAAGGTCCGGCCGGATCCGGCTCCTATGACCTGGATGATCGCGCCGCACTCGGCGTTCTTGAGCATGTCCGTGACGGACGCCTTCTGAACGTTGAGGATCTTGCCGCGGATCGGCAGCAGCGCCTGGAACTCGGAGTTGCGGGCGAGCTTGGCCGTGCCGAGCGCGGAGTCGCCCTCGACGATGAACAGCTCGCTGCGCTCCACGTCGTCGCTGCGGCAGTCGGCGAGCTTGGCGGGCAGCGACGAGGTCTCCAGGGCCGTCTTGCGGCGCTGTGCGTCCTTGTGCTGACGGGCCGCGATGCGCGTACGGGCGGCGGAGACGGCCTTCTCCAGGACGACGCGGGCCTGGGCGGCGGCGTCCCGCTTGGTGGAGGTCAGGAATGCCTTGAGTTCCTTGGAGACCACGTTCAGCACGATGCGCCGGGCCGCCGAGGTACCGAGGACCTCCTTGGTCTGGCCCTCGAACTGGGGCTCGGCAAGGCGCACCGTGACGACGGCGGTGAGGCCCTCCAGGGCGTCGTCCTTGACGATGTCGTCCTCGGCCACGCGCAGCAGCTTCTTGGTGCGCAGCACCTCGTTGACCGTCTTGGTGACGGCCTGTTCGAAGCCCGCGACATGGGTGCCGCCCTTGGGGGTGGCGATGATGTTCACGAACGACCGGAAGGTCGTGTCGTAGCCGGTGCCCCAGCGCAGCGCGACGTCGACGCCGAGTTCCCGGGTGACCTCGGTGGGCGTCATCTGGCCGTGATCGTCCAGGACGGGGACGGTCTCCTTGAAGATGCCCTGTCCGGAGAAGCGGAGGATGTCGCAGACCGGCTTGTCGGTGGCCAGGTACTCACAGAACTCGCTGATGCCGCCGTCGAAGCGGAAGGACTCCTCGCCCTTGCCGCCGCCCTCGCCGAGGCCGTACTCGTCGCGGACGACGATGGTGAGGCCGGGCACCAGGAAGGCCGTCTGGCGGGCCCTCTGGTGCAGGTTCTCCAGGGAGAGCTTGGCGTCCTTGAGGAAGATCTGGCGGTCGGCCCAGTACCGCACGCGCGTGCCGGTGCGGGTCTTGGGGATCTTCTTGGCCTTGCGCGGGCCGCTCTTCGCCTCGAACCTGGCGTCCGGGCCGCTCGCCGCGAAGGCCCCGGGCACGCCGCGCCGGAAGCTGATGGCGTGGGTGTGGCCGCCACGGTCCACCTCGACGTCCAGGCGGGCGGAGAGCGCGTTCACCACGGAGGCGCCCACGCCGTGCAGGCCGCCGGAGGCCGCGTACGAGCCGCCGCCGAACTTGCCGCCGGCGTGCAGCTTGGTCATGACGACCTCGATGCCGGAGAGGCCGGTCTTGGGCTCCACGTCCACGGGGATGCCGCGGCCGTTGTCCCGCACCTCCACGGAGGCGTCGTCGTGGAGGATCACCTCGATGTGGTCGCAGTAGCCCCCGAGGGCCTCGTCCACGGAGTTGTCGATGATCTCCCAGAGGCAGTGCATCAGGCCACGACTGTCTGTCGAGCCGATGTACATACCGGGGCGCTTGCGCACGGCCTCGAGTCCCTCGAGGACGAGGAGGTGCCGCGCGGTGTAGTTGGAACCGTCCCGGTCTGCTCCGGTCAGCAACGCTGTGGACGGCACGGACGTCTCGGCGGTCACGCGGTTCGCTCCTCGCTGAATTTCAGGTGGGACCCTTTGGGGTAAGGGGCCGGCTCGGGTTGCCGGTCCGAGGGTACCGAGGCCTGGTAGAGCCGTTGTAACGCCACCCTCGTGCGAAACTCAGACTAGTCCAGCGTCGCATGCCTGTTCGATCCCTCGATGGGGTGAAGTACATATCACGTTCCCTTCGGGGCATGAACCATTTAGGCTCCGGGCACGTCCTCATGAACAACCGGCAACGGAGCCGGGAGGACCAAGACACCTGACAGACAGCGCGAAACCCGTAGAGACACGCGAGAAACGCAATACGGCTCATTCGCCGCCAACCCGGCAGCAGACAGCCGGCCCGGAAAGATTTTTTCGAGGAAGAGCCGCGAGCGGGAACGTTTTCGGCCTGGTTGGATGTTGACCCTGGTACGACAGCTCGTCGAGCTAGAGAAGAGGCGACGTGACTACTGTTCTGACCCCCGCGACCCCGCTGACGGCCGCTGACCGGTGCGACCGTTGCGGCGCCCAGGCCTATCTGCGCGTCGTCCTGTCCAGCGGTGGAGAGCTGCTCTTCTGCGCCCACCACGGTCGCAAGTTCGAGCCGGAACTCAAGAAGATCGCCGCTGAGATACAGGACGAGACGGAGCGGCTGACGGCCGTTCCGGGAAACGCGAGCGAAGACGAACGCTGACAGCTGACAACCTCGCGTCCACGACGAGCCAGTGCCGGCGCCAGGCCGGTGAGCGGGCGGCCGCTTCCCCCACAGGGAGTGGCCGCCCACCTTCGTACAGCAATTGTCGGCCGAGTCGGCGCATCGGCGGCGTACGGCTCAGCGTCCCCCGTCCAGTACTCGGACGATCTCCGAGATCCGGGCATAGACCCCGGGGCTCCCTGCCAGCCCGCAGCCGCTGCCCCACGACACCAGGCCGATCAGCTTCCCCTGGGCCACCAGCGGCCCCCCGCTGTCCGCCTGGCAGGCGTCCCGGCCGCCGGCGGGCTCCCCGGCACACACCATCGAATCCGCGAGATACATCCCGTCCACGTTCCCCGGATACGCCTCCTCGCAGACGGCGTCGGGCAGCACCCGCACGCGTGCGGCCCGCAGACTCCGGGCGTAGTCCCCTGCACCCGTGGTGTCGCCCCAGCCGTAGACCACGGCACTCGTGTCCGGCCGGTACGCCGGGTCGCCGGCCGGCGCCATGGGAATGGCCCAGCTCTCGGGCAGCGGCGAGGCGAGCGTGAGTACCCCGAAGTCTCCGGTGTTCGTATAGCCGTCGTAGCCCGGATTGACCCAGACGTCGCGCACGGGGATCTCCTGGCCGTCTCCCGAGAGCAGGTCCCCGCGGCCCGCGATGACCTTCAGATCACGTGCCGACGGCGTCCCCAGCACCTCCTCGCTCAGACAGTGGGCCGCTGTCAGCACGGCTGTGGGGCCGATCACCACACCGCCGCAGAACTGCCCCGCCCGCGTACCCCCGAACCGGTCACGGCTGGACAGGGCCACCGTCCACGGGGCCTGGGAGATCTCCACCGGATAGCCGCCGATGATGACGTCGGCCGTCGCGGGTGCGGGTGACGCCAGCGGTATCGCGGCCACCGTGGCCGCGAGGGCCAGCGCTCGGACGAAGGGTCGACGCATACGCGTTCCTCACTCTGGGATGTTGATGGCACACCCAGAGTGATCCACCGGACGAGTGCCCGCATGCCACGTACACACGCCGAAGGCCCGGCTTCCCTCGCGGGGAGCCGGGCCTTTCGGGTCGTACGAGCGAGGAAGACCTAGTCGAGGTAGTCCCGCAGCACCTGGGAGCGCGAGGGGTGGCGCAGCTTCGACATCGTCTTGGACTCGATCTGGCGGATGCGCTCACGGGTCACGCCGTACACCTTGCCGATCTCGTCGAGGGTCTTCGGCTGACCGTCGGTGAGACCGAAGCGCATCGAGACGACGCCCGCCTCGCGCTCGGACAGGGTGTCGAGGACGGAGTGCAACTGCTCCTGGAGGAGCGTGAAGCTGACCGCGTCGGCCGGGACGACGGCCTCGGAGTCCTCGATGAGGTCACCGAACTCGCTGTCGCCGTCCTCGCCCAGCGGGGTGTGCAGCGAGATGGGCTCACGGCCGTACTTCTGGACCTCGATGACCTTCTCCGGGGTCATGTCGAGTTCCTTGGCCAGCTCCTCCGGGGTGGGCTCGCGGCCCAGGTCCTGGAGCATCTGGCGCTGCACGCGCGCGAGCTTGTTGATGACCTCGACCATGTGCACCGGGATACGGATGGTGCGGGCCTGGTCGGCCATCGCGCGGGTGATCGCCTGACGGATCCACCAGGTGGCGTACGTGGAGAACTTGTAGCCCTTGGTGTAGTCGAACTTCTCGACCGCGCGGATCAGACCGAGGTTGCCCTCCTGGATGAGGTCCAGGAAGAGCATGCCGCGGCCGGTGTAGCGCTTGGCCAGGGAGACCACCAGACGGAGGTTGGCCTCCAGGAGGTGGTTCTTGGCGCGGCGGCCGTCCTCGGCGATGATCTCCAGCTCGCGCTTGAGCTTGGGGGCGAGCTTGTCGGCGTTGGCCAGCTTGTCCTCGGCGAACAGACCCGCCTCGATGCGCTTGGCGAGCTCGACCTCCTGCTCGGCGTTGAGGAGGGGGACCTTGCCGATCTGCTTGAGGTAGTCCTTGACGGGGTCGGCGGTGGCACCGGCCGCGGCGACCTGCTGCGCGGGCGCGTCGTCCTCGTCCTCGTCGGACAGCACGAAGCCCGCGTTCTCGGTGCCCTCGGGCTCGTCGCCGGTCTTGCCGGGGGTCTCCTCGAGGACCTCTTCCTCGACGAGTTCGGCGGCGTCCTTCTTGGCGGTGGTCTTCTTGGCGACCGTCTTCTTGGCGACGGTCTTCTTCGCGGCCGCCTTCTTGGTGGCGGTCGCCTTCTTGGCAGCGGCCTTCTTGGCGGGCGCGGCGTCCTCGGCGGAGGCGTCGGCCGTGGGCACCGCGGGAGCGGCGGTGGCGGTGGCCTTCTTCGCGGTCACCGTCTTCGCCGCGACCGTCTTGGTGGCGGTGCGCTTGGCCGGACTCTTCGCTGCGACGCTCTTTCGGGTGCGCTTGGGCTCCGCGGCACTGACCATCAGCGTCACACCCTCTTCCTCGAGGATCTGGTTGAGGCTGCGCAGTACGTTCTTCCACTGAGTGGCCGGAATCTGGTCAGCTTCGAAGGCCCGACGCACGTCGTCGCCGGCGATCTGCCCCTCAGCCTTTCCCCGCTCAATGAGAGCCATGACAGAGACGGACTCGGCGATCTCCGGCGGGAGCGTACGGGATGTGCTGGCCGACACGAACAACCTCTCGGAACGTTGGAAAACGGCTTCCGGCCCCGTCCACGGCGGACAGGAGCCGACCACCGGCTTGGGGATTGGGCCGACGGTGCGGGCGGGGGCCGGGAAGATGCACAGCGCCGTAAACGGCGTCCGTATTCCCTCCTCGGCTGTCACCTCTTAAGTCATCGCGCTGTCCGCCCGAGCGTTACGCCCAATCTGCGTGGCCCGAGTCACACCCCGTAAGCACTCAAAAGCATCCAGATACGGTCAGAGGTGTTCGGTCGTGGCCATGAACCGTGCCGAATCGGCGACACTCATCGCTCCGTCGCGCCGCTGGACCCCGTCGGCTCCCGGGAGGAGTCCGCTCCCGGGAGGAGCCGATGGGGTCCGGCGGCACACGGTTCGCCGGACGGGCGTTGCCGACGGAAGGCTCGGGCCCCGACCGTGCCGCCCTCGGTGCGCGGTCAGTGCTCGCGCGGGGCGGGGACCACGCGCTCCACCTCGGGGTGGACGGTGAGCAGTTGCCGCATCGCGGCCTCGGCCGCCGCGCCGTCGCCCGCGGCGAGCGCCTCGACGATGCGGGCGTGGTGCGCGAGGGAGCTCTCGTTCGGCCGGTCGCAGCCGGTGACCGGGCCGCCGGAGACCTGGAGGGCGGCCGAGACGATCCCGGAGAGGTGCTCCAGCATGCGGTTGCCGGCGACCTGGATGAGCAGCGCGTGGAACTCGGCGTCCGCGCGGGAGAAGGTCAGCGAGTCGCCCTGTGCCATGGCATGACCCATGATCTCGACCATGTCGCCGAGCCGCTGCTGCACCTCCTCGCGCCCGTGCCCGGCGGCGAGGCGGGCGGCGAGCGGCTCGATTGTCCAGCGCAGCTCGCTCAGCTCGCGCCGCTGGTCGTCGCGCTGCGGCCCGAAGGCCCGCCACTCGATGATGTCCGGGTCGAGCAGGTTCCAGTCGCTGACGGGGCGCACGCGCGTGCCGACGTTGGGGCGGGCGCTGACCAGTCCCTTCGCCTCCAGGACGCGGAGCGACTCGCGGACGACGGTGCGGGAGACCTCGAACCGCTGGCCGATCTCCTCGGGCACCAGCGGGCGGTCCGCGCCGAGGTCGCCGGAGACGATCATCTGGCCGAGCTGCTGGACGAGTTGGCCGTGCAGTCCGCGTCCGCGGCTGCCCGCGGCGCGTCGGCCCACGCGCCCCAGTTCGGGGTCCGCGCCGTCCCACGCGGGGGCGCCGACGCGGTCGGCACCGTGGGCCTCGGTGTACGGGTAGCGGTCGAGTTCGCCCGGTCCTGCGAGGCCGGAGTCGGCGGAGCGGGCGGCGGTCATCATGGTGTGCGCAAGGGTACTCACGCATCCTTTGTCGGCGCCGTCCTCAACTCCCTTGAGGTCTTTGGTGAAAAGCACACGAAAGGGTGATCGCTCACCACGTCGCAATTGACGCCTTATCGGAAAGAAATGGGCGTTCTTCGAGGAGTTGTGCGCACGGTGGGAACAAAGGACCGCTGACGGTAGCGGACGGTTGTCACCGGACCCTGCTCCGCAGGGTCGTGCAGAGATACGCGCACAGCAGCGTGGCCAGCGACAACAGCAGCGCCCCACCCACGGGTTGGGCGATCATCCGCGCCACCCCGGCCAGATAGCGCTCCCCACCGAACGGCCACTGCGTCAGCGGGAGCTCGCGCAGCCGCGCGGGAAGCCCGGCCGCGGTCCGCACGGACGGACCCTCCAGGAACTTCTGCACGAGGGGTACGACGGCGACGGGCACGGCGAGCACCGCGGCGAGCCCGGCGGTCGTGGAGCGGAAGATGCCCGCGGCCAGCACTCCGGCCCAGGCACACCCCACGACGAGGCCGATCCAACTCGCGCTCAGCGACAGCCAGTCGGCGGGAACTCCGGTGAGCTCCCGGCCGTAGACGAGGTAGAGCACTTCGAGGTCGCAGCCCACGGTGAGGACGGCCAGCACCAGCGCGGTGGCCGCGGCGACGAGGAGTTTCGCGGCGAGCAGTCCCAGGCGGCGGGGGACGGTGCCGCGGTCCGCGGCCAGGGCGGGGTGGCGGAACTCGTCGCCGAAGGCGATCGCGCCGAGCAGCCCCGCGCCCAGCGCGGCGGGCGGCAGGGGCAGCTGCTGCGGCCACGCGGCCAGCAGGCGCGGCTGCGGGGTGTGTCCGACGCGGGCGAGGAGGACGGAGGTGAGGGCGGAGGTGACGAGGACGGCGGCCGCGGTGAGGTAGCCGGTGCCGACTCCGGCGGCACGGCGCAGTTCGTAGCGCACCGGACGCAGCGGGCTGCGAGCGGGCCTGACGCTGATGCGGGGCGGGAGCGGGGGCAGAGGGTCCGCGGCGGTCGCCGGGACGGCACGGGACGGAGACAAGGACGGGGGCGGGGGCGGGGCCAGGGTTGGGGACGGGTTTGACGGGTTTGGGGACGGGGACGGATCTACCGTCGCCCGGGCGTCCTGGGCACCCTCCCGGGCCGTTTCGGCTTCCGCGGCGGGCGGTTGAGTGGACGCGGGCCCCATGTCCCCGGTCTCGTCGGCGAGTTGGTGGACGAGGATGCCGTGCCGGAACGCCGTCTCGCCGACCTCGGCGCATGTAGTGCCGTACACGGAGAGGCGGTTGCCGTCCTCACGGACGACCTCCACGGAACGGCGCTCGGTCCGGGCCTCCTTGGCGAGCAGGGCGCCGAGGCGGGCGGCGTAGGGGCTGCGGACGGCGACGCGCGAACGGAGGCGGGTGCGCGCGAAGTCGGCGGCCTCCTGGTCGGCGACGAGCCTGCCCTTGTCGAGCGTCACGACCCGGTCGGCGGTCTGCGCGGCCTCCTTGGGGTCGGTCGTGGTGAACAGCACGGCGCCGCCCTGGGTGGCGTGGGCGCGCAGGATCCCGTGCAGCCAGCGGCTTTCGCGGACCGGGAGCCCGTCGGCGGGATGATCGAGCACGAGCGTGTGGGGGTCGGCCAGGAGCACACAGGCCAGGCCGAGTCTGCGGTCCATTCCGTGCGAGAGCGTGCCCAGACGTTCGTCGCGCAGGCTGACGAGGCCCACCACTTCGAGGACGTCGTCGGCCCGGCGTACGGGCACGGCCGCGGCGGCGCACAGCATGCGGAGGTGGCCGCGGACCGTGCGGGCGGGGTGGCCGGGGACCTCGCCGAGAAGAACACCGACCTCGCGCGAGGGGTGGGCGATGCGATGCAGCGGCCGGCCTCTGAAATAGGTGATTCCGCGGCCCTGCTGGAGATCGAGCATGAGCCTCAGGGCCGTCGTCTTGCCCGCGCCCGGAGCTCCGAGGAGCGCGGTGACACGGCCGGAGCGTGCCTCGAAGGAGACGTCGTCGACGGCGGGCGGAAGCTCCTTGCGGCGGGGGTTGCTGGTCAGTCCGATGGCCTGGATCACCCAAAGCAAGATAGCGCGGTATGTCCGTTTTTCCGGGCACCTTGAGGCCTGCCTCGGGACCGGCTTCGCGGCCGTCGGGACCGGCTCGGGCGCAGCCCGAGTGCAGCCCGGGTGGTGCTCCCATGTCGCCTCGGCCCGGCCGGATCAGACCTCGGGGCGCAGCATGGGCGGGTTGAGAAGCGTGGCGCCGCCCGCGCGGAAGAGCTGGGCAGGGCGGCCGCCCTGACGCGTGGTCGTACCGCCGGTGGGCACGAGGAAGCCCGGCGTACCCGTCACCTTGCGGTGGAAGTTGCGCGGGTCGAGGGCCACGCCCCAGACGGCCTCGTACACGCGGCGCAGCTCGCCGACCGTGAACTCCGGCGGGCAGAAGGCGGTCGCCAGCGAGGAGTACTCGATCTTGGAGCGGGCGCGCTCGACTCCGTCCGCCAGGATCTGCGCGTGGTCGAACGCCAGCGGCGCCACCGGTTCGCCGTCACGGCCGTACCCGCCCCGCTGCAGCAGTTCGTCCACGGGGGCCCAGCGCGCGCTGTTGGCGTCGCCGCCCGCCGTGGGTGCGGGCAGGTCGGGGGCGAGCGCGAGGTGGGCGACGCTGACGACCCTCATCCGCGGGTCGCGCTTGGGGTCGCCGTAGGTCGCGAGCTGCTCCAGGTGCGCGCCGTTGTCCTGCGCGGGAGCGGCCGGGTCGTGGGCGCACAGCCCGGTCTCCTCGACGAGCTCACGCGCCGCGGCCTGGGCCAGGTCCTCGTCGGGCCGTACGAAGCCGCCGGGCAGCGCCCATCGCCCCTGGAACGGCTGCTCGCCCCGCCGTACCGCCAGCGCACAGAGTGCATGACGGCGCACGGTCAGCACGACCAGGTCCACGGTGACAGCAAAGGGCGGAAAGGCTGACGGGTCGTAGGGCATGCCGCGATCATAGTCGTCTGCCTGACGATAAACACTCCCTTCGCCGACCGCTTCCCCGTCCGATCCACTTCTGTCCGGTACGGCCCTCACACGCCGCCTCCGGTGATCGTCCGATCCCTCATCACCCGAGGTCACACTCCCAGCTGCAGCCCATCGGCCGCCTCCTCGACCATCGCCAGACCGAGTCTGCTGACGCGTACGGAAAAGGGTGCGCCGGCGACTCGCAGTCCCGTCAGCCCTGTCTCCCCCAGCGGCGCACTGCGCATCGGGCGCAGTGTCACCGTCCCGGCCGGTGCGTCGGGGCGGATACCGGCGAGGGCGGTGAGCAGCAGCACCCCGGAGGCCGCGGCCGTGGCGGCCGGCCGACAGGACGCGGGATGGGGCAGAGGCGCGCTGCCCGCCGTACGCTGCTCCCCCGCGTACATCTCGGGCAGCCGCTGCCCGAAGGCCTCCGCCGCCGCTATGAGGCCCCTCAGCAAGGAACTCGCCTCCTTCTCGTAGTCGGCGGCGGCCAGACCCGCGACCGCCACCGCCGTCTCCTGCACCCGCACGGCTCCGCCACGATGGCCGAAGGGGTTGTACGCGGCTTCCTTCGCGCCCAGGCTTCGCAGCCCCCACCCCGAGTCCATCGCCGGGCCGCCGAGCAGCCGCGCGAGCTGCTCGGTCTGCACCTTGTCGAGCAGGGCCGGGGCCAGAGCGCCGGAGCCGAGCAGGCCGGTGTCGAGCAGATGGGCCGTGCCCGCGCCGAGGACGGGCACGGGGCGGCGGTCCGGGGTGAGGGCGGCCGCCGGGCGGCCGCCGCTGCGGTCCTCGACCCAGAAGTCGTGCCGGAACGAGTGCCGTAGCTCTTGGGCCCACTCCCGCAGTGCGGTGCCGCCGGGTCTGCCGTACGCGTCGAGGAGGTCGGCGCCCAGCAGCGCGGCCCGATGGGCATGGGCCTGCGTCTCGCAGCGCAGGGGCCCGCCGGGCTGTGGGTCGGGCAGGTACGCGCCGTCCTCGACGGTGACGCGGAGCCATCGCAGGCAACGCTCGGCGGTGGGCAGCAGTTCCTCGGTCTCCCGCTCCGGGAGTCCCCAGCGCCTGGCCTCCGCGAGGAGCACGGGGAACAGCAAGGTGGCCTCGGTGCCCGTGCACCCCGGCGGCAGATGCGGTCCCGCGTCCCGCCGTGGCCCCGGGATCATGCCGAGCTGCGCTCCTGGACCCATGACTTGGGTGCGGGCCAGGGTCCGCAGTGTGCCCGCGGCGAGCCTGGTGCCGAGAGGGAGCGCCATCCGGGCCGCGACCAGCGCGTCGGCCGGTGCCAGGCCGCAGCGCCAGGGCGCCCCCGCCGCGAGGTGGGTGTCCGCCGGGTTCACCGGGTCTCGCAGCAGCAGGGCCTGGAGGTCCTCGACGCAGGTGTGCAGGAGTGTCCGCACCCGGGGGTCGTCGCCCTCGGCCGTGGCCTGGGCGAGCGGGCTCGTCGCGGCACGGCCCGCCGCTCTGATGGGTCCGGCCCCGTCCGGCCGTACGCACAGCTCCACGCTGCGGGTCCCCCCGGGTGGCAGCTCCACCTCCCAGCGCAGCAGTCCCGCGGAGGCCAGCGCGTCGGCGGGCGGCGGCTCGGCGGTGACGGCCGAGCGCCCCGTGGCGGAGGACCAGCGCAGGCCGGAGTCGTGGACGCTGGCGGGCAGTTCGGGTCCCGTGCGCCCCGAGGCGACCGCTCCGAGTTCCGCGAGATCCGTGCCGAGCGCCACCTCTACAGGCAGGCGCAGCGGGCGGCGCACGGCGCTGTGCAGGGTGATCCGCTCGGTGCCGTCCGCGTGCCGCGTGCGTTCCACGACGACGTCCGGGTCCGGTCCGGCGTCGGCGGACACGCGCAGCGTCCCCATGAACCGTGCCCGGTCCGCCGCCACCATCCGCGCCTGCACGGCCAGCGGCTCCCGGCCCGCCACCCGCACCTGGCAGCGGGACAGCAGGCGCCGACCCGCGCGGTAGAAGCCTTCCAGTCCCCGGCCGGTCAGTTGGCCCTGGTCCGTGGAGATCGCCAGCCCCGGGAGGGCGACGCAGACCAGGGTGGTGTGGGCGGGGGGCAGGTCGACGGGGCGACGGGGCGCGGCAGAGGGACCCTGCGGGGCTGCCGCGGCAAGGGAGCCCGGTCGCGGGGCTGAGCTGCCGGTACCCGCGAGGGGGGACACCGGTCTGCCCGTGCCCGAGTCGCCCCTGGGGCTCCCTGTTCTCGTGAAAGCTCTCGTGAGACGAGCCGTCGGGTTGTCTCCAGGGGTGAAGGGCTGTGCGGGCCTGCGGAACGGTGGGCGGTCGCCGTCGGGGACGGAGGACGGGGTGGGCAGGGGCATGGGCGGCTTCTTCTGCGCTCGGCGCGCCTGTGGTGTACTCGGCGGCTGGTGAGGGGCTCCGGACGGACGTGGGCGATGCGGCGGTGCGGCCCGGCCACGGGATCCGCCACTCAGGTGAACGGAACGGGCCTGCTCTGGGTCACGCCCCGGTCCCGGGAAGCCGACCGAATGGCGGTGGAGGCCTCCGGTACCGAACTGGCGACTTCCCCTCATGCGTCCCCCTCCCCACGCCCACCTCGGCGAACCCGCGCCCGACCGCCGGCGCCGCCGTCCCCACGCCCCGGCCCCTCACCGGCGGTGGCGGAACCGTCGAGGGACCTCGGCCGACGGGCTCCGGTCGCCCCCGTCCCCCGCCGAGCGGTGCGAGCGCCCGGGCTCCCCTCGGGACGCGCCCGGCGCCGACGGCGGGAGACGGCCCTGCCCGACGCACCCGAAGCACCGGCCGACGCCGTGCCGGGCGCATCGACGGCCGGCCTCGCAGCACACGAGCCCTCAGCGCCACCGACCGCCGCCCGGGCACGACCGTCGCGTTCCGCCCGGAGGCACCGACGGACGGACTCGGGGTCGAGGCCCTCGTTGCAGGCCTGGTGCAGGAGGCGGGCGAAGAGGTAGTCGGGATCGGCGGCGAGGGCCATGGCCAGGGCCTCGCGGGCCTCCAGTTCGTCGCCGGTGGACCAGGCGACCCACCCGGCGAGGGTGAGCGGGGCCGCGGCGTGCTCACCGTACGGGCCGACACATCGGCGGGCCAGGGCGCGCCAGAGCCGGAGCGCCCGGCCTGCCTCGTCGCCCTCCATCCACTCGGCCGCGCGGTCGCGGGTCGTGCGGTCCTGCAGGGCGAGGATCAGGGTGGCGGCGTCTTCGTGCCCGAGGAGTTCGTCGTCGCGCAGGTCCGCCTGCAAGGTGTCGGACACGGGTGGTGCGGCCGCGAAGCGGTCCATGAGGCGGTGGGCCAGCCCCAGGGCCTCCTCGGCCACGTCCGCACGGCTGTCGGCGTCGAGGATTCGGGGGACGATGGCCTTGTTCGCGGTGTCGAGCGCCGCCTCCTGCTGAAGCACGGCGGCGGTCTCCCACGGCATGAGCCGTGCCCTCAGCTCTCGTAGCGTTCCGCGCACTTGAATGCCCGCGTAGGTGGCGGCCGCGGCCAGCACGGAGGTGCCGGACAGGCCCATCGGCTCACCGTCGGGTGAGCAGCACCCGGTGTCGGGACAGCAGTAGGACCAGAAGCGGTTGTCGGAGATGCACAGGGCCTCGATCACGGGGACGTCGAGCCTGCCGCAGGCCGTGCGCAGCAGTTGTGCGAGCGGCCGCAGACGCTCCATGGTGTCCCGCGCCGTCTCACCGCTCGCCGGGTCCTGGCAGAGGAATGCGACCATGCTCTCGGGCTTGGCTCCCCGTCGCTGGATCCCGGTCACCAGCCCGTACGTCAACTGCTCGGCCACGGCGGGCCAGTCCTCCGGGCCGGCCGGGATGCCCAGCCGCGCACGCCCGCCGAACCGTCCGCGTCCATCGCGGTCGTGCAGCGCGACGAGCACGATGCTGTCCTCGGGGCGGTACCCGAGCAGGTACGGCAGGGCGTCGGCCAGTTCCGACGGCGTGCGCAGCGTGACCTGGTGCTCACTGCGGGGGTCGCCGGGCATGCCGTGCCCCGCGTATGCCTCGGCTTCGCCGTGTCCCGCCCACGTGGAGGAGTGCTGGTCGTCGGCGGGCTCTGGCTCCCATCCGTGCTCCGCCCCCTCCGCGCTCTGCCCTGGCGCCGCTTCTCCGGACCACTCGCGGCCCTCGCGGCCGCCCTGCCCGAGCCCGTGGTCTTCGGGCCACCCGTGGTCCGTCCGGCCGCCGTGCCCGCTCTGCTCGTTGATGTCGCCGTTGCCGGAGGTCCCGGCCGCTTCGCTGTGATTCGTCATGCCGTGACCATCCCGCGGATTCCCAGATTCCGCTTCGACCTGTGGATAAGTCCGACCATGGCCGCGTCAGACGTTGTCCACAGTTCGACCGGCTCGTTCGCGCGATGTCAGCGGCATCGCGTTGCATGGGGCCATGACCAACGACGACCTGCCCACTCCGGCCGACCAAGACCTGCGCACCGCCGCCGATGCCGTGCTCGCCCGACTCGCCGGTGCCCGGGCGGCCGGGACCCGGCTGCGAGAGGAACAGTGGCGCGCCGTCGAGGGGCAGCCGCGAGGGCCTGCATCGTGTTCTCCCAGCAGCCGGACGCGCGCAGGCGGGCCGTGGCTGCCGGGCCGTACGACATCACCGGCCTCGGCCGGCGCCGCACATACCCCGTCCGCCCGCCCGGACCGGGGCGGGCGGACGGCGTATGTGAACGCGCCGCCGAGGAGGTCAGGGGTGTACGGCGTCCGGTGCCCGTCCTGCCGTGGTCAGGAGTTCGGTGAGGTGGAAAGCCAGGTCCAGAGACTGGGCGGGGTTCAGGCGGGGGTCGCAGACCGAGTGATAGCGGGTGGGGAGGTCGTCGAAGCCGGTGTCCGTGCCGACGCACTCCGTCACGTCGTCACCCGTCAGTTCCAGGTGGACACCGCCGGGGTGGGCGCCCAGGGCGCGGAGGATCTCGAAGAAGGCGGTGAGCTCGGCCAGGACGTCGTCGAAGCGGCGGGTCTTGTGGCCGGAGGGCGCGGTGATCGTGTTGCCGTGCATCGGGTCGGAGATCCACGCCACGGGGCGGCCCTCGGCCGTGATCCGCTCGACCAGGCCGGGCAGCGCGGTCAGGACGCGGTCCGCGCCCATGCGCACCACCAGCGTGAGCCGGCCCGGCTCGCCCTCGGGGGACAAACGGTCGATCAGGCGCAGTAGTTCGTCCCCGGTGATGGCCGGTCCCACCTTCACCGCGATCGGGTTGCTGATCCCGGCGAAGTACTCCACGTGCGCGCCGTCGAGCTGCCGTGTGCGTTCGCCGATCCACAGCAGGTGGCCCGACGTGGCGTACGCGCGGCCGGTGGCCGGGTCGACGCGGGTCAGCGCCGACTCGTAGTCCAGCAGCAGCCCTTCGTGCGACATGAACAGCTCGCCGGGTGTGTACCAGCCGTCGGCCCCGGTGAAGCCGCCCGCGCGTTTCGATCTCCTTGGCGAGCACCGCGTGGCGCGCCCGTTCCGGCGAGGCGGTCGCGAACCGCAGGACCCGCTCCAGGGCGTACGAGGGGTCGGCCTGCTCCCCGCCGCCGTACGCCCTGACGAGGTTCAGGGTGGCGGCGGACGCGTGGTAGACGCGGAGCATCCGGTGCGGGTCGGGGGTACGGTCGGCCGCCGTGAACGCGTGGCCGTTGACCGCGTCGCCCCGGTAGACCGGCAGCTCCACGCCGTCGCGGACCTCGGTCGGGGCCGAGCGCGGCTTGGCGTACTGTCCGGCCATGCGCGCGACCGTGATCGTCGGCAGCGACATCGCGTAGCCGAAGACCGTGGCGAGTTGCTGCAGCAGGCTCGCGGTGCGGCCGATGGACGCGGCGTCGACCGCGTCCAGGGACTCGGCGCAGTCGCCGCCCTGGACGAGGAACGCCTCGCCGCGCGCGACCGCGGCCAGCCGGCCGGCGAGCCGGTCGCACTCGCGCGGCACCACCAGCGGCAGGCTCGCCGTCAGCGCGGCGACCGCCTCCTCCAGTGCGACCGGGTCCGGCCACTGGGGCTGCTGCCCGGCCGGCAGCGAGCGCCATCTCGCCGCGGCGTGCGCGGCCCGTACTTCCGTCAGGGGGTCCGTCAAGGGGGTCACGCCGTGAGCTCCGCTCCGTGCAGCACCGGCGCGAGCGCGCCGGTGACCAGGCCGTCGAGGATCGCCGAGCCGTGCCGGGTCATCACGGACTCGGGGTGGAACTGCGCGGAGGTGAAGCCGGGGCCGCGCAGCGCGTGCACCTCGCCGGTGGCCGGGTCGTGCGCCACCTCCACCAGGCCCGGGCACAACGGACTGGCCAGCAGCGCGCTGTCGGAGTGGGCGGTGAACGTGTTGTAGGAGTAGACCGGCTCCGGGGTGCCGAACAGGTCGATCGTCCGCCGCACGCCCTGGTTGGGGAAGTCCAGTCGGCGCAGCGGAAGGCCGAGCAGCGAGCTGAGGACCTGGTGGCTCAGGCACACGGACACGAACGGGATGCGCAGGTTGAGCAGGCTGCCCGTGACCGCGCGCAGATGCGCGATCTTGGGGTGGTCGTCGTCGCGCGGGTCGCCGGGCCCCGGGCCGAGCACGACCAGGTCGTATCCGCTGATCCGGTACGGCTCGTCGAAGCGGCGGACGGTCACGTCGTAGCCGAGGCTGCGCAGTTGCAGCGCGCTCATCGCGGTGAACGTGTCCTCGGCGTCGACGATCAGCAGCTTGCCGCGCGCTCCCGGCCGTACGGGGGCGGGGGCGAGCCCGAAGTCCGACAGCGGGGCGTTGCGCCGGGTCAGCGCGGCCCGGATCCGCGGATGCCCGTCGAGTCCCGCCGGGCGCCGTTTCTGTGCCACCCGGTGCAAGGCGTCGAGCAGCCCGGCCGCCTTCGCCCGCGTCTCGGCGGCCTCGCCTTCCGGGTCGGAGTCGCGTACGAGGGTGGCGCCGACGCCGATCCGCATCCGGCCCGCCGCGTCCACGTCCGCCGTCCTGATCATGATGGCCGAGTCCATGCGCCGGCGGTTCATGGCGTCGCGGCCGATCAGCGCGGCCACGCCGGAGTAGTAACCGCGGCCCGCAGGCTCGAACCTGGCGATGACCCGGCAGGCGCTCTGCACCGGGCTGCCGGTGACCGTGGGGGCGAGCAGCGTCTCGCTCAGGATCTCCCGCACATCGCGGTGGCTGTGCCCGACGATGCGGTACTCGGTGTGGGCGAGGTGGGCCATCTCCTTCAGGTGCGGCCCGACCACGTGCGCGTCGTCGCACACGCGGCTCATCATCTTCAGCTCCTCGTCGAGCACCATGTACAGCTCGTTGGTCTCCTTTCCGTCGGCGAGGAACTCCAGCACCTTCGACGGGGTCGGGCCGTCCGCCGGGTAGCGGTAGGTGCCGCTGATCGGATTCATCACCGCGATGCCGTCGTCGAGGCTGACGTGCCGCTCCGGGCTCGCGCCGATGAAGGTGCGCTCTCCCGTGTGGATGAGGAACGTCCAGTACGCCCCGGGTTCGCCACGCAGCAGCCGGCCCCACAGCGCCAGTGCCGTGCGCACCGACCAGGCGGGGACCTCGGTGACGTACGTGCGCTTGAGGACGAAGTTGGCTCCGGAGCCGTGCCCGATCTCCTCGGCGAGGACCCGGCGCACGAGGTCGCCGTACGCCTCGTCGTCCAGGTCGAAGCCGCCCTCGTCGGTCTCGACGGGCCAGCGCAGCACCAGGTCGAGCACGTCGTCGACGGGCAGCAGCGCCTGTTCGCGCACGGACATGGCGAGGACGGGCTCCCCGTCGTCGTGGTGGTCGTAGCCGCGCTCGCCGATCACCCGGTACGGCAACAGGGCGAGCACCTCGTGGGTGCCGGCCTCGCCCAGGTCGGGGACAGGTAGCTCGGCGGTGCCGGCCACCTCGGTGAAGTCGCCGGTCAGCAGGTCGACATGGCCGGGGGTGCCGCTCTCGGGCGGTGGAGCACCGCGAACGGGCGTCCGGAGTCGGCCAGTTCCTCCAGTCCGGTCATGAGGGGTCTCCTGCGGGCGCGAGGGCCGCCGCCGAGAGCGCCTGGAGCACTGTGGCGGTCGGCGGGGTCATGGCGCACCGAGTCGCGGCGTACTGGAGGGCCATCCGGTGGTACTCGGGGGTGAAGTCGGCGACCGCGTCGGCCACGACGAAGGGCTGGACGTCGTGCGCGAACGCGTCGCACGCGGTGAGCAGGATCCCCACATGGGCGTAGACCCCGCAGATCACCAGCTGGTCGCGGCCCCGCTCGCGGAGCAGGTCGAGCAGGCCGGTGCGGTGGAAGGCGCTGGCCCGCCACTTGGTCAGGACGGTGTCGTGCTCGCCGGGCGCGATCGCCTCGGGGATGCCGCGGTCCGCCGGGGCCGCGGACATGCCGGCGCCCCAGAAGTCCTTGAGGAGCCCACGCTGCTCGGGTGTCATGCCGCCGGGCTGCGCCGTGTACACGACGGGGACGCCGAGTGCGGCGCACCGCTCGCGCAGCGCGGTGACGTTGCCCAGCAGGTCGGTACGCGGCTGGGCGGCCCCGGCGAACGGGGCCAGGAAGTAGTGCTGCATGTCGTGCACCAGCAGCACGGCCCGGCGCGGGTCGACGGTCCAGGCGGCGGTGTTCACCGGCAGCTCGGCGGGGTGAGGCATCTGGTACGGGTCGATCGGTGCGATCGCCACGTCATGATTCCTTTCACGGGTCGGGGACAGTCGGCGCCGTGCGGGCGCGGGCGGTGACGGTCGCCGTGTGGGGCGGCGGTCGTCGGAGGAGCCGTCCCAGGGACGGGGCGGGAACTGCCGCCGGTGGGGCAGCGGTCGGAGTAGGGGGCGGAGCAGGAACAGCCACCGGTGGGGCAGCGGTCGGAGTAGGGGCAGAGCAAGGAGCGCCACCGACGGAACAGCGGGGGACGTACAGGCCGAGTGGGGGCGGCCGCCGGTGGGGCAGCGGTCGGAGTAGGGGGCGGAGCAGGAACAGCCACCGGTGGGGCAGCGGTCGGTGGGGCAGCGTGCGGCGTGCGGCGGTCAGTGGGGGCGGCGGCGGTCGGCGTGCGGCGGAAGGGGGGTTGCGGGCCGTTCGGCCGAGTGCCGTCGGCGGTGCGTGCCGGGCCCGCGGTTCAGACCCCCAGCGCCGCTCCGCCGTCCACGGTCAGTTCGTGCATCGTGATGTGGGCGGCGCGGTCCGACAGCAGGAACAGAACCGCGTCGGCGATGTGCGCGGGCTCGGCGACACGGCCGAGGGGGATGCCCACGCGGTAGGCGTCCGGGACCCCCGCGACGGAGGCGCGTTCGGCCGCGTCGCCCTGGAGGGCCGTCAGCATCGGGGTGCGGGTGGAACCGGGGGCGACCACGTTGCAGCGGATGCCGTGGCCGGCCAGTTCCAGGCCCAGGCACTTGGTGAACATGGCGGAGGCCGCCTTGGACGCGGCGTACGCGGACATCGACACCCGGGGCGTGAACGCCGACGCGACCGTCACGATCGAGCCCCGGCCGCGCGGTGCCATGCGGCGGGCAACCGACCGGCTGACGTGGAACACCCCGCCCACGTTGACGGCGAACGTGACGTCCCACTCCTCGTCGGTGAGTTCGCTGGCCGGTCCGCTGCGCAGCACGCCCGCCGCGTTCACCAGGTGCGTCACGGGTCCGAGTTCGGCCTCCACCTTGGCGATCGCGGCGTCCACGTCCGCGCTGTCCGTGACGTCCGCGGCGACCGCGAGTACGCGATCGCTCCGCTCCTCCAGGGCGGCCGCCAGCTGCCACAGCGCTGTGATGTCCCGGTCGAGCAGCGCCACCGGGATGCCGGTGGCCGCGAGCGCCCGTACGATCTCGGCGCCGATGCCACCCGCCGCCCCGGTCACCACGGCCACCCCGGACAGCTCGGCGGGGGGCGTCGCCATCGGCGTACGTACATCCGGGGCGGTCATCGGGTCACCTGCCCGAGGACGCGGCCGACGACCTCGTCGGGTATCCGCAGCGTGCGCGTCGTGAAGCCGCGCAGCGCCTCCAGATAGCGCTCCTGCAGCGCCGCCTCGTCGACCTCCACGCCCTTGCCGCCGCGCAGCAGGGTGCGGCCGCCGACGATCACCGTGTCCACGTCCGCGGACCCGGCCAGCCACAGGAAGCTCTCCAGCGGCCGCGGGTTGAGCAGGTAGCGCCAGTCCTCGGCCGGGATCAGCAGCAGGTCGGCCTGCTTGCCGGGCTCCAGGCTGCCGACGGCGTCGTCCCAGCGCAGCCCCTTGGCGGCGATCCGGGTGCCCATCGCCAGCGCGTCGGTGGGCAGCACGTCGGTCTGGTCGGCACTCATCTCGTTGCACATCTGCCAGGCGGCGCGCATCGTCTCGGCGATGCCGGCGCTGGGCATCGACGAACCGTCGGTGGACAGCGACACGTCGAGTCCGGCGCGGCGCAGTGCCGGTACGACGCCGGTCTCGGTCAGCGAGGACTCGCCGGACGGGCCGTACTTGCCGGGCGAGTGGCTGATGTGGGCCCGGGCCGTGAGCATCAGCTTCTGCTCGTGCTCGTCGAGGAAGCCGGCGTGGCCCGCCATCAACCGGTCGTCCACCAGGCCGAATTCGGCCAGCCGCCGCAGCCCGGTATCGCCGTAGTAGGTGCGCATCAGGTGGGCCTCGTTGCGCAGCGCGCCCACGTGCGTGGCGAAGGGCAGGTCGTGGCGGGCGACCAACTCGGCCATGCCCCGGGCCAGTTCGTCCGTCATGTTGGTGACGTACGCCGATGCTCGGCCGGCACCGGACGCGGCCCGAGGCGTCGGCGGAGACCAGGCCGAGCAGTTCCTCGAAGCCGGCCAGGACCTGCTCGGCGTCCCGGGTGCGCACGAACCGGGACTGCCCGGACGGGCAGACCGCGTCGCTCGCCCAGGTGCTGGCCGAGAAGCGGATGCCGAGCCGCCGGGCCGCGGCGACCATGGACGCCGGGCGGTTGAGCGAGCCCATGTCGCCGAGGGTGGTGACGCCGCCGCGCAGCTGCGTCCACATCGAGTACTCGGCGATGGCCTGCGCCTCGTCCGGCGTCATGCCCTCGATCAGGTCGTCGAACCGGTCGAACGTGGCGGAGATCTGGTGCATGTCACCGCCGCCGCCCATGAACGCGACCTGGTCGTCGCGGTCCGAGACGGGCCGGAGCGCGCCGCGCATCGGCAGGCGCATCGCGAACATCTCGTGCCAGTGCGCGTTCACGAAGCCGGGCAGGACCATCATCCGGCGCGCGTCGACACTGCGCAGCCCGGCCCGTCGGGCGGGGTCGAGGGCGGCGACCGCCTCGTCGACCTCGGCGGCGGGACCGACCGCGGCGATCCTGTCGTCCACGATCAGTACGGCGCCGCGCGCGTGCACGGACTCCTGGGCGTCGGCGGTGTAGACGGTGCCGCCGGAGATCAGCTGGACGCTCATCACGCGACTCCGGGCTCGGTCGGTACGGGCCGGGCGAGGGACTCGAAGTGCGCGAGCCACCCGGGCAGCGTGGGCTCGCCCACCAGCGCCTCGAAGTCGACCGGGATCCGCTGCTTGCGCCAGCGGCTGACCAGCCGCATGATCTCCAGCGAACTCAGGCCCATGACGACGAGGTTCGCGTCCGGCTCGATGGCGCCGGGCGTGACCCCGAGCACGGGAGCCAGGATCGCGCGCAGCTCCTGTTCGGTGGGTATGGAAGAGGTGTCCACGTCAGCCTTCCTGCTCGGACGCGGCGTGTGCGGCCAGCGCCTTCTTGTCGACTTTGCCGAGGGGGGTCAGGGGGAGTTCGGGCAGGTACCGCACCACGTCGGGCAGCTTGTAGTCGGCGACGCCCCGCGCGTGCACGGAGCGCTTGAGTTCGGCGAGCGGCACCTCGGCTCCGTCGGCGACGAGGTAGGCGCAGATCCGCTCGCCGAGGAACTCGTCGGGTATGCCGATCACCGCCGCCGCGACGGCCGGGTCCGCGAGCAGCAGGTCCTCCACCTCGCCGGCGGAGACCTTGTCACCGCCGCGGATGATCATCTCCTTGATGCGGCCCTCGATGACCAGGTCACCGTCCGTGGTGAGCCGGGCGAGGTCACCCGTGCGGTAGAAGCCGTCCTCGGTGAACGCCCGTTTGTTGTACTCGGGCACCCGGTAGTAGCCGCGCAGCGTGTACGGGCCGCGGGTGAGGAGCTCGCCGACCTCGCCGACGGGCAGCTCCCCGCCCATCTCGCCGACGATGCGGATCTCGTCAGCCTCGGAGACCGGCTTGCCCTGCGTGGTGAGCACCGACTCGGCCGGGTCGTCCGGCCGGCTGAAGGTGAGCAGGCCCTCGGCCATGCCGAACACCTGCTGGAGCCGGGCGCCCAGGGTGGGCTGGATGCGTTCGGTGAACTCGCGGAGCATCCGCGCCCCGCCGACCTGCACCAGGCGCAGGCTGGACAGGTCGGCGTCGGTCCACTCGGCGTCGTGCAGCCACAGCGCCATGATCGAGGGGACCATCGCGGTGACGGTGGCCCGGTGCCGTTCGATCAGCGGGAAGCAGTCCGCCGGGTTGGGCGTGTCGGCGAGGACCACGGTGCCGCCGGTCTGGAAGGTGCCGACCACGCCGGGACAGCCGAAGGCGAAGTTGAACTCGATGGGCAGCACCGCGAGGTAGACGTCGTCCTCGGTCAGCTCGCACACCCGGGCGGCGCGCTCGGACATGTGGACGTAGTCGTCATGGGTCCGCGGGATCAGCTTCGGCAGGGCCGTCGTACCGCCCGACAGCAGGAAGAACGCCACGTCCGTGGGGTCGGGCTCGGGCCGTGGCCGCGCCTCGCCGGCCGCCGCCTCCAGCTCGGCCACCGACACGAAGCCCTCGGCCTTGTCGCCCAGCACGAACAGGGATTCGAGGGTGCCGGTCGCGGCCTGGACCTGCCGGGCCAGTTCGCAGTGGTCGAAGCCGCGGTGCGTCTCGGGCACCACGTACCCGACCGCTCCGCTCAGCTCGACGAGGTGGGTGATCTCGCCGGCGCGGTGCGCGGGGAGCGAGAAGACCAGCTTGGCGCCGAGCCGCATCAGGCCGAACGCGATCGCCACGAACTCCGGCACGTTGGGCAGCTGGACGACGACCCGGTCGCCCGGGCGCACGCCGTGCGCGGCGAATCCGGCCGCCAACCGGTCGGCCCAGCGGTCGAGTTCGGCGTAACCGATACGGCGTTCGCCGTGTACGAGGGCGGTCTTATCGCCGTGGCGCCGCGCGCAGTCACGCAGCACCGTGCCGAGCGTGTCACCGCGCCAGATGCCCCTGCTCGCGGTATCGGCGGGCGACGTCCTCGGGCCAGGGGGTGCATCCGTCAAGCATCGTCGGGCTCCTATGCGGCTTCCGGGGCGGCTTCGGTGATGCGGACCACGGCGGCGCCGGCCTCCATGCCGGTGCTCGCGCCGATGAGCAGCACGTTGTCGCCGGGCCCCACCTGCCCGGTGCGCCAGATGTGCTCCAGGCCGAGGAAGAGGTCGGCCGCACCGGTGTGCCCGATCGTGCTGGCGTACTCCCAGACCGTCTTCTCCTCGGGCACGTCCAGCGGCAGCAGGAACATGGCCTCCAGGGCGGGCCGGCCGAAGCCGACGTGGCACACCCGGGTGATCTGATCGAACGTCAGATCGGCTTCCTTCAGGGTGCGTTCGGTGATCTCGGCGACCCGGTCGCCGAAGTTCTTGATGGGCGGGGCCTGGCCCTCCGCCCACTGCTCGCGGACCTTCTCGGCGCGCTCGGCGAAGTTCAGGCCCCGGCCGCGGGTGACGCCCGGCGGGAAGAGCTCCTCGCCCGCGCGGTGCAGGATCTCCATCGAGGAGTCGGACAGCGAGCCGACCGCGCGCAGCTCGGCGAAGCCGGAACGGCGCGAGAGGACCACGGCCGAGCCCGCGTCGGCGAGCACGAACAGCCCTGAGGCACGCCAGCGCTCGACACCGGGCGTCGAGTAGTTGTCGCCGGTGGTGATCAGCGCCGCGTCGCGTGGGGTTCGCGATCAGCCGGCCCGCGGCGATCTCCACGGAGGCCAGCATGCCGAGGCAGCCCTGCTTGACCTCGACGGCCGGAACCGGGCGGTCGACGGTGTTGTTGAGGATGTAGTGCACCGCGGACCAGCCGTCGGGGCCCTGGTGGTGCGTGTAGCTGTGCAGCAGGATGCCGATGTCGTCGGGACCGTGCCCGGAGCCGGCCAGCGCGGCCCGCGCCGCGTCGATCGCCAGCTGCGGGGCGGGAGTCGACTCGCTGACTGCCGCCGACCGCATGCCCGAGGCCTTACGGGCCCCCTCATCGTACAGGCCTTCCGCGACCGCGCGCTCGGCCGGGAACAGGGGCGGCAGGTGGCTGCCGATCCCGGCGAGATACAGGTTCGCAGTCCTCATCGAGCCGACTCCTTCGTGGGGTTGTTTCCTTCGTGGACGGATCGCGCAAGTGGGCGGTGGGTCTCCCCTGCCGCCCGGACCGGGCCGAGAGCAAGGGGGGTGCGTCGGCCGCAAGCACAACACCGGTGGCGTGCGGGGCTCATGAGTAGGCGGTACTCAACCGGCCGGGCCCACTCACCCCCGGCCGGGGTGGATCGCGCAGGTCGGGCTCGGGGCCCGGGGCCTGTCCGGCGGACCGTGCCGGGGAGGCGGGGGCCGGCACTCACTCCCCCGGAGGGGGTGCCCCCGGCCGCGTTGCCGCCGGTTGCCGGCTCCCCCGCTCCCGACTGCGCTCAAGCGGAAGGACCGCCGTCGCGTCGACGCCCTCCTCCACCTTGCGGCCGCACGCTCTCCCCGCTCGAACCGGCTTCGCCCGGCTCGCGCGGGGGCACCCCCATGCCCCCGCTCACCGGCGCTGATCAGCCGCCGCTTCCCGCAGTCGGCATGATCCGCCGGCAGGCGCCGGGACGGCGCGCCCGGTGGCCGATTTGAGTACCGACTACTCGCGCCGGTGTGCGGGCCGCGCTGCTGTGCTGCTGGGGCCCAGCACTCACGAGGTCACGAGGGAGAACTCATGTCGAGGTCGCGTCCGGAACCGGGCGACTGGTCGAATGCCGCCGAACTCGCCGAGCTGCAGCGGGCACAGCTGCCGAGGGTCCTCGCCCAGGCGCTGCGCTCGCCGTTCTACGCGGCCCGCTACGAGGGCCGTAGCGTCCCGCGCACCGCGAAGGACTTCACCGGCATCGAGCCGACCACCAAACAGGACCTGCGCGACCAGTACCCGTTCGGGATGCTCGCGGTGGAGCGGGAACGGCTCGCGACCTACCACGAGTCCAGCGGTACGGCGGGCGAGCCGACCGCCTCGTACTACACCGACGAGGACTGGACCGACCTCGCCGAGCGGTACGCGCGCAAGTGGGTCGGGATCAACCCGTCCGACACGTTCCTGGTGCGCACCCCCTACGGTCTGGTGATCACCGGACATCTCGCGCAGGCCGCCGGGCGGCTGTGCGGCGCCACCGTCGTACCGGGGGACGCGCGGTCGCTCGCCACCCCGCTGTCCCGGATGGTGCGCGTCCTGAAGTCCCTCGACGTGACGCTCACCTGGTGCAATCCGACCGAGATCGCGCTGCTGGCCGCCGCGGCCAGGGCGGCCGGTCTGCGCCCGGCGGAGGACTTCCCGTCCCTGCGGGCGATGTTCACCGCGGCCGAACCGCTGACTCCGGCGCGCCGGCAGCGGCTCAGCGAGTTGTGGGGCGGCATCCCGATCGTCGAGGAGTACGGGTCGACCGAGACCGGCACGATCGCGGGACAGTGCCCGGACGGGGCGCTGCACCTGTGGGCGGACCGCGCGATCTTCGAGGTGTACGACCCCCGCACGGGCGAGCTGTCCGACTCCGGCCGCGGCCAGATGGTGGTGACGCCGCTGTACCGCGACGCGATGCCGCTGCTGCGCTACAACCTCGCCGACGAGGTCGAGGCGTCGAGTGATCCGTGCGCCTGCGGATGGCAGCTGCCGACGGTGCGGGTGCTCGGCCGTGCGGGCACGGCGTACCCGGTGGGCTCCTCCTCGGTCACCCAGGAACGCCTGGAGGAGCTGGTGTTCGGCCTCCCGGCGGACTACGGGGTGCTGTTCTGGCGGGCCATGGCCCACCACGACATGCTGCGCGTCGAGTTCGAGGCGCCGGACGCGGTCCGCGACCGGGCCGTCAAGGAGCTGGGCGAGGCCATCGACCGCGAGCTCGGCGTCCCGCACCGCGTCACCGGCCTGCCCCTCGGCACGCTCGTCCCCTTCGAGGCCCTCACCGCCCGGCGGGAGATCCTCAAGGCCCGCTACCTCTTCGCGGAGGGCGAGGACTGGGACGCGTGGAGCAAGGGGGTCACGTTCGCATGAGCCCCTCGGCCGACTCCCTCGACCTCCCTTCCCCTTCCCGTCGTCCGCCGCGGACGACGCCGACCGTGAGCGGTGACCCCATGAGTGAGCTGTCCCACCTCCCGTCGAGCCCCGAGGACCCGATCGCGGTCGTGGGCATCGGCTGCCGCTTCCCCGGTGGCGCCGATTCGCCGCAGGCGCTGTGGGAGTTGCTGATGGACGCGGTGGACGCGTCCGGTCCGATACCCGAGGAGCGGTGGGCGCCGCAGCGGGCGCAGTCGCGCGAGAACGCGGCCGTGCTGTCCCGCGTGACGGCGAACGGCGCGTTCCTCGACGACATCTCCGGCTTCGACGCGTCGTTCTTCGGCATCTCGGCCACCGAGGCCCGCCAGCTCGACCCGCAGCAGCGGATCGCGCTGGAGGTCGCGTGGGAGGCACTGGAGCACGCGGGCATCCCGGCCTCCGACCTCGCGGGCACCGACGCGGGCGTGTTCATCGGCGTCGGAACCGACGACTACGGACGACGGCTGCTGGAGGACCTGCCCGGCGTGGAGGCCTGGACCGGCATCGGCTCCTCGCTGTGCGGCGTGCCCAACCGCATCTCGTACACCCTCGACCTGCGCGGCCCGTCCCTCGCCGTCGACACCGCGTGCTCCTCCTCGCTCGTGGCCGTGCACCAGGCGTGCGCGAGCCTGCGCGGCGGCGAGGTACCGGTCGCCCTCGCGGGCGGTGTCATGCTGATGGCGGGCCCGGGCCTGACCACGGTGCTCGACCTCGCGGGCGCCATCTCGCCGGACGGCCGCTCCAAGGCCATCGACGAGGCCGCCGACGGCTATGGCCGCGGCGAGGGCTGCGGCATCGTCGTACTCAAGCGCCTCGCCGACGCCCGCCGCGACGGCGACCGGATCATCGCGCTGATCCGCGGTACCGCCGTCCACCAGGACGGCCGCACAGACGGCATCATGACGCCCAGCGCCACCGCCCAGGCGCACCTGATGCGCAAGGAGTACGAGGCGGCCGGCGTCGCCCCGCACGAGGTCGACTACGTGGAGGCGCACGGCACCGGCACCAGGGTCGGCGACCCCATCGAGGCGTCCGCGCTCGCCGAGGTCGTGGGGGCCCGGGCGGAGGGCGGCGGGCCGTGTCTCATCGGCTCCGTGAAGACCAACATCGGCCACTGCGAGGCCGCGGCGGGCATCGCCGGGCTCATCAAGACGGCGCTCGCCACGGAGCACGGCGTCATCCCGCCCACCCTGTCCGTGGCCGGGCCGCGCCGGGACATCCCCTGGGCGGCCTCGGGCCTGAGCCTGGTCACCGAGCCGACGCCGTGGCCCGGGACCGGCCGTCCGCGGCTGGCGGGCGTGGCCAGCTACGGATACGGCGGCACGATCGCGCACGCCGTCCTGGAGCAGGCCCCACAGGCCGTCGAGCCCGTCGGGGCTGTCGAGGAGCCCGGCGCCGGCGAGGCCGGGGAGAACCGCTGCGGCGAGGCCGCGGAGACTGCCCGGCCCGCCCTGTACCCGGTGTCGTCGGCGACCGTGCCGGGCCTCGCCGCGCAGGCCGCCCGCCTGGCCGGGGCGCTCGACGCGCAGGAACTCGCCGATGTCGGCCACACGCTCGCCCACCGCAGGGCGCACCTCGCCGCCCGCGCGGTCGTCCTCGCCGCCGGCCGGGACGAACTCGCCGAGGGGCTGCGCGCGTTGGCCGAGGGCCGGCCGGACCCCGCCGTCGTGACCGGCGAGCCCGCGGGCCGGCCGCGGAACCCGGTGTGGGTGTTCTCCGGCCACGGCGCCCAGTGGGTGGGCATGGGCCGGGAACTGCTCGCCGAGGAGCCGGTGTTCGCCGCGGCCGTCGACCGGCTCGGTCCCATCTACGCCGAGGAACTCGGCATCACCCCGCGCGAGGTGCTCACCGGCGACGACCTGGATTCGGTGGACGTCATCCAGTCGATGCTGTTCGCCATGCAGATCGGCCTCGCCGAGGTGTGGCGCCGTCACGGCCTGGCACCGGGCGCGGTCATCGGGCACTCCGTGGGCGAGATCGCCGCGGCGGTCACCGCCGGCGTGCTGACCGAGGAGGACGGCGCCCGGCTCATCTGCCGCCGCTCCGCCCTGCTGCGCAAGGTCGCCGGCAAGGGCGCCATGATCATGGTGGACCGGCCCTTCGACGAGGTGCGCGACCGCATCGGCGTCGCGCGGGACGACCTGTGCGCGGCCATCGCCGCCGCCCCTTCCTCCACCGTCGTCGCGGGCGACATCGCGGCCGTCGACGAGGCCGCCGAGCGGTGGGCCGGTATCCGCTGGACGATCCGCCGGGTCGACTCCGACGTCGCCTTCCACAGCACTCACATGGACGAGATCAGCGGCGACCTCGCCCTCGCCCTCGCCGACCTGGAGCCCCGCCCGGCCCGGGTGCCGCTCTACCTGACCGCGGTCGACGACCCGCGCAGCGGCCGACGGCAGGACGCGCACTACTGGGCCGGCAACCTGCGCAACCCCGTCCGCTTCCACCAGGCGGTGCAGGCGGCGATCGAGGACGGGCACCGGGTGTTCCTGGAGGTCTCCGCGCACCCGGTGGTCAGCCACTCGATCACCGAGACCCTGGCCGGAGCCGGGGACGCGCTGGTCGTGCCCAGCCTGCGCCGCAACCGGCCCGAGAAGGCCACGCTGCTGACCTCGCTGGCCGCGCTGCACTGCCGGGGCGTGACGGTCGACTGGTCGGTCCTGCAGCCCGCCGGCCGCCGCACCGATCTGCCGACCACCGCCTGGCAGCACGAGCGGCACTGGGTCGACGCGCGCGGCGGCACCGAGCCGCCGGCCGACACGCTGCTCGGCGCCGAGACCACGGTGCACGGTTCGCGCACCCGGGTCTGGCAGACCACGCTCGACCTGCGCACCCGGCCGTATCCGAGGCGGCATCCCGTTCTCGGCACCGAGATCGTCCCGGCCGCCGTCCTCGTCAACACCTTCCTTACCGCGGGCCGTACGGATGTCCTGACCGACGTACAGCTGCGACAGCCGGTGGTCGTCCCGCAGCAGGAGACGCGCGAGGTGCAGATCGTGTGCGACGAGGGCGGGCTGCGCCTGGTCTCGCGGCGGCTCGGCGCGCCCGACGCGGCGTGGGCGACGCACACGCTCGCCACGGTCGGGGAGGCCGCCGAGCCCACCGCCCCGGTAGTCGTCACGGACGCGTCCGAGGCGCTCGACCCCGGGTACGTCGTCGAGCGGCTCGCGGAACTCGGCGTCGCAGACATGGGGTATCCGTGGACGATCGAGGAACTCCGGTGCGGCGAGGGCACGTTGACGGCCGTCGCGAGCGCGGACCTGGACCGCAGCTGGGCGGCGATCCTGGACGCCGCGCTGTCCATGGCGTCGGTGATCTTCCCCGGCCCCGGGGTACTGCGGATGCCTGCGCACATCGACCGGGTCACCCGAAGCGGCCCGCCACCTCGCCGAGCCGTCCTCTCGGTCCGGCTCGACGAGGACCGGCCGACCACCGTGCACGTCGATGTCCGCGGAGTGGCGGACAGCGTGGGCGGCACTGGCGGCTCGGACGGCACAGACAGCACCGGCGGCACCGGCGGCACGGGCGGCTCGGACGGCACGGGCGGCACCGGCAGCACCGGCAGCACCGGCAGCACCGGCAGCACGGACGGCACCGGCAGCACCGGCAGCACCGGCAGCACGGACGGCACCGGCAGCACCGGCAGCACCGGCAGCACCGGCAGCACCGGCAGCACCGGCAGCACCGGCAGCACCGGCGGCACGGACGGCACGGACGGCACCGGCAGCACGGGCGGCACGGAGTCGGTGTTGACGCTGCGCGGGCTGCACTACGGCGAGCTCGACGGCGAGCTGTCCGGTGAGGAGCAGAGCGCCGGCGGCCGGTTCGAGGTGGCCTGGCGGCCGTTCCCGGTGGACGGCGCGGCGCAGGCCGGCCTGGTGGGCCGTACCGTCCTGGTGCTGGGCCCGACCGAGCTGGCGCGGGCGCTGGTACCGGAGGCCGCCGTGCACGGAGCCACGGTGAGCGTCGACCCGGCCGGGCTCGCCGACGCCGACCACGTGTTGTTCTCGCCCGGCGTCGCCGAACCTGCCGACGTCGCCGTGGAGTTCGCCCGCCTGGTGGCCGAGATCGCCGCGCTGCCGGACCGCAAGCCGCTGCTGTGGTGCCTGACCCGAGGAGTGCGCGACGCGGCGGAGGCCGGGGACCTCGGCGGGGCCCCGCTGTGGGGCATGGGCCGGGTCACGGCGAGCGAGCACCCCGAGTTCTGGGGCGGCGTCGTCGACCTGCCCCTGGGGCCGGCGGAGGAGCTGCCCGCGCGACCGCTGTTCCACCTGCTGCACCTGCGGCCCGCCGAGCCGGTGCTCGCCGTGGCCGACGGCGAGGTGCACGCTCCGCGGCTCTTACCGGCCGAAGCCGCCCCGGACGGCGAGCAGTTCACCTGCCGTCCGGACAGCACGTACCTCGTCACCGGCGGACTCGGCGTGCTCGGTCTGGAGCTGGCCGGTCACCTCGCCGCGCGCGGCGCCCGCCGGATCGTGCTGCTCGGCCGTACGCCGGTGCCGCCGCGTGCCCAGTGGTCCGACGGCGATCCGCGTGTCGAGGCGCTGCGGCGCCTGGAGGCGGCCGGGGTCACCGTCCGCACTGTGGCCGCCGACATCACGGACGCGGAGACGGTGCGGGCGGCGCTCGACGCGCTCGACCTGCCGCCGGTGCGGGGCGTCGTGCACGCCGCGGGCACGGTGCACAGCGCCTTGATGCACCGCCTCCACTCCCGCCGCATCAACGGCAGGAACAACAGCAGCAGACACAGGAGCAGCAGGAGCAGCCGACGCCATGAAGTCGACGATGTGACGCAACGTACGCAACTCCGCCAACTCCTCCGGACCCGCCGCAACACCACCACCGAACCGCTCCTGCATCACCCCCATAACCTCAACCCGCTTGATCGAATCGATCCCCAGATCCGCCTCAATGTCCAGATCCAGATCCAGCATCTCCGCCGGATAACCCGTCTTCTCCCCCACCACCTCCAACAGCACCGCCTCGACGCCGGACGCGTCCGGGCCGGTCGGCTCAGCGGCGGGAAGCGGGTCGGCGACGCTCACCGCGGAGGCGGCGAGGACCGGGGCGGGAGCGGGTGTGGGGGCGAGGGCCGGTGCGGGAGCCGGGGCCAGTGCGGCCGGGGTCGGAGGCGCCGGGGCGGTGGCCGCCGGAGCCGGGAGCGCGGGCTGCGGGGTCGGCTGGAGTGGGGTCGGCACCGTCGCGGTGGTGGTGGAGCGGGTCGGTGCCGGAGCAGCCGAACCCAGTTCCAGGGCAGCCAGGTCGCACAGGATCTCGTTGGCCCGCAGGTGGCTGCGCCCGATGTCCAGGCCGTGTTCCTTCACGGCGTTGACTCCGGCGAGCACCTGACCGATTCGGCCCTGCTCGGCGGCGCGCTCCAGCAGACCGGTGAGGCGCTCGGCGATCTGCAGCTGGCTGTTCAGGTAGTCGTCGTGCAGGGCGAGGTGGTCGGCCACCAGACCGGCCAGGCGGTCACTGTCCACGTGAGTTGTCTCCATGGCGGTGGGAACGGGGGCGGGAGAAGGGGAAGGAGAAGGAGCGGGCGGCACGGACGCGACCGCTGTGCCGCCCGCGCCGGGCGCGTGCTCGGCGGAGGCGGCCGGAGCGAGCGGGGCGACCGGAGCGAAGGGGGCCGGCGGCGCCGGTCGCACGGCCGGAACCGGACCGGAACCGTTCGCCGACGGACGAGCGGTGGACGCGGCGGCCGGCGCGGCCGGGCTCGGGGCCGCGGAGGCTCCCCCGCCCGCGCCGCCGAACGCGGGTCCGGCCGTACCGTCGGACGAGTGTCCGGCCGTACTCCCGGCCGTCGCACCCGGCGCCGTCGGCACCGCGATCCGATAGCCGTTCTCGATCGCGTCCCGGTAGGCGGCCCGTCGTTCGGGCGAGACGTAGTTGATGCCGTTCAGCAGGATCGACATGCCCTTGGTGGGCTCGTCCGCGACCGGCGGGGCGACGTAACGGTCGGCGGTGGCGAGCGGAAGGCCCAGGGCGGCGAGCTGGGCGACGCCCTGCTTCAGGGCGGCGTCCGCGTCCTTTCCGGGCCCGGCGTCCAGGGCGAGGACCGTGTGCTCGCGGTCGCCGAGGACGCGGCGGACGAGCTGGGTGAGCACCGGCTTGGGCCCGAACTCGACGAACACCCGGTACCCGGCGGCGTACATCTCCTCCACGCGGGTGGCGAAGTCCACCGGGTTGATGAGCTGTTCGGCGAGGACGGTGCGGTTGGCGACGATGTCGTCGCCGTAGGCCGCGCCGCGGGTGTTGGCGAAGACGGTGCCGTTCGGCCGCCCCACCTCGACCCGCTCGACGTCGGCGCGGAACGCCTCCACGGCATGGCCGACGTACGGGGTGTGGAACGCGGCCGACACGGGCAGCCGACTCGCCCGCAGTCCGGCCTGCGTGGCCCGCTCCACCAGGCAGTCGACCGCCTCGGTGGCGCCGCCGACCACGATCTGGTCGGGGGCGTTGCGGTTGCAGATCACCAAGTCCTTGTCCACGGCGAGGAGTTCGGCCACGCGTTCCTCGGGGGCGAAGACTGCGGCCATCGCGCCGGCGTCGAACCCGGACTCGCGCGGCGGGGCCATCGCCCTGCCGCGGCGCGGGCCAGCGCGAAGTACGCCTCGTCGTCGAGAGCGCCGGCGGCCCACAGGGCGGTCAGCTCGCCGAAGCTGTGGCCGAGAAACCCCTCGGCGGTGAAGCCGAGTTCGGTCAGGTAGCGGAACTGCCCCGCCGACAGCGCGCCGATGGCGGGCTGGGCGTAGGCGGTGGCGCGCAGCGCGGTCTCCTGTTCGGCCCGCGCGGCGTCGCTGAACGCGGGCGGCGGGAAGGCGACCCGCGACAACGGCTCGGCGCCCTGGAAGTGCCGGTTGGCGGCGTCGAAGGCGGCCCGCAGCGGCGGCAGCGCCATGACGGCGGCCCGGCCGAGGTTGACGTACTGGCTGCCCTGCCCGGCGAACAGCGCGGCGACCTTGCCGAGTCGGGCGGCGCGGCGGCGGAAGTGGACGCCCTTGGGATGCGACCAGGCCTCCGCGTCGGGCCGGGCGCGCAGCTCGCCGAGCGCGAGCTCGCGCAGGGCGGCCAGCTCCTCGTCGGTGCGGGCGACGAACGCGATGCGTGCGTGGCCCTCGGGGGCGGGGCCGCCGGTCGCGGGTGCGCCGGAGGCGAGGTCCTCGGTCAGCGCGGCGGTGTCGGGCGCGTGCCAGAGGTACACCGTGGCCACGGGGTGCGTCACGCCTACGTCGTCGCCATCGCCGTGCTCCTCCAGCACCATGTGGAAGTTGGTGCCGCCGAAGCCGAACGAGGAGATGGCCGCACGGCGCTTGGGGCGCTCCGGGGTGCGGATCCAGGGCCGGGCCTCGGTGTTGACGTAGAACGGGCCCGAGGCGAAGTCGATGGTGGGGTTGGGCTCGTCGACGTTGATGGTGGGCGGCAGCACCTTGTGGTGCAGCGCGAGCGCCAGCTTGATCATGCCGGCCGCGCCCGCCGCCGCCTTGGTGTGCCCGATCTGCGACTTGACGCTGCCGACGGCCGCGCACCGGGTGCTGTCGGCCGTCTCGGAGAGCACCGCGGACAGGGCGCTGAGCTCGGTCGCGTCGCCGACGGCGGTGCCGGTGCCGTGCGCCTCGAAGAGCTCGATGCTCGCGGGCGAGCAGTCGGCGTCCTCGTACGCGCGGCGCAGGGCGACCATCTGGCCCTCCTTGCGCGGGGCGTAGATGGACTTGAAGCGGCCGTCGCTGGAGGTTCCGATGCCGCGCAGGACCGCGTAGACACGGTTGCCGTCGCGCTCGGCGTCGGACAGGCGGCGCAGGGCGAGCATGCCGATGCCCTCGCCGATCAGCGTGCCGTCGGCGTCCTTGTCGAACGGGCGGATTCGGCCGGACTTGGACAGCGCGGGCGTCTTGCTGAAGCACAGGTACATGAAGATGGTGTTCTCGGCGTCGCAGCCACCCACCAGCATGGTGTCGGCGCGGCGCTCCAGCAGCTCGCTGGCGGCGGTGCGCACGGCACCGAGCGAGCTGGCGCAGGCGGCGTCGATCGTCATGTTGATGCCGCCGAGGTCGAACCGGTTGGCGATGCGGCCGGCGACCACGTTGCCGAGCATGCCGGGGAAGGAGTTCTCCTCCCACGGGGCGTACGCCAGGCGGAACTTGGCGACGATCTCCTCGGCGTCCCGGTCGGTCAGTCCGCAGCTTCGGACGACCTCCTTCAGGACGCCGCTCTGCAGCCGGGCGGTGAGCGGCTGCGTGAGCTGGTTGGCGCCGGTGATGCCGAGGACGACACCGGTGCGGGACTTGTCGTACCAGGGCTGTTCGGCTCCGGCGTCCTTCAGCAGGTCGCGGGCGACGACCAGGCTGAGCAGCTGGAGGACGTCCGTGACTTCGAGGGTGTTCGGCGGGAGGCCGAACTCCAGCGGGTTGAAGGGCACGTCGGGGATGAAACCGCCGCGTGTGGAGTATGTCTTGTCCGGGACGGTGGGGTCCGGGTCGTGGTGCTCGGCGACGTCCCAGTGATCGGCGGGCACGTCGAACTGGACGACGGCCGGGTGCTGTGGGGCAGCGGCCGGGAGGGCGGCTACGACGTCAAGCTCGGGCTGGAGGACCGCGGGGTCGCCGCCAAGCCGGTCGACCCCGAGGACGGCGACCGCTCGGTGACGCCCGACGACTGGCAGGACCTGGCCCACCTGCTGCCCGCCAAGGTGCCCGGCCTGGAGTCCCTGCCCGCTCGGGTCGCGGTGGGCATGCGGACCCGTACCCCGGACGGGCAGTTCGTGATCGGACTCCCCGGGGACGACGCCCGCGTGGTCGTCGCGGCCGGCGACAACGCGCACGGCTTCGCCCACGCGTCCGCCATCGGCGAGGCCCTCGCGGACCTCGTACAGGGCGAGCCGGCGAAGATGCCGCTGGACTTCCTCTCCCCCGACCGGTTCGACTGAGGTCTGCCTCACCCGAGGTGGAGGGCGGGCCGGTTCCTCCGGCGGCCGTTCAGGCCGCGGCGCCCTCGGCCGCGGGAACGGCCCGGTCGCCCTCCGGCTCCAGGGCCTTGCGGCAGATCCGCTCGCCGACCCGGGCGACCAGCGTGCGCGGGCGACGTGGCGTCAGGTGCGCCATGAGGGCGTTGCCGAGTCCCGGCGTGACGTACGCCCGGTCCCGGTCGAGGGCCTTCAGCGCGGCCCGGACGACCGGCTCGGGCATGCTGAACCGGCCGGTGACCGCGGCGTTCCGAGTGCCGATCACCTCGAAGAACCGCGTCTCGACCGGCCCCGGGCACAGCGTGGTGACGCGGATGCCGCGGCCCCGGTACTCCTGGCGCAGTGCGAGCGAGAAGTTGAGGACGAAGGTCTTGGCGGCGCTGTAGACCGTGAAGTACGGGCTGGGCTGGTACCCGGCCGTGGAGCCGATGTTGAGGACGGCGCCCGAGCCGCGCTCCAGCATGCCGGGCAGCAGGGCGTGGGGGAGGTCGACGAGTGCGACGACGTTCACCATCAGCTGGTCGTGGTCCCGCTCCGGGTCGATCTCCTCGAAGCGGCCGACAGTGCCGAAGCCGGCGTTGTTCACCAGCAGGTCGATGTGCAGACCGCGGTCGGCGAGTTCGCGGGCTATGCGGCGGCCCGCGTCGGGCTGCGCGAGATCCTGCGCCAGAACGTGCGTCTTGACGCCGTGAGCCGTGCGCAGCCGCTCCGCGACCTCCTCCAGACGGTCGCGGGAGCGGGCCACCAGGACGAGGTCGTGCCCGCGGGCGGCGAGTTGGGTGGCGAACTCGGCGCCGAGGCCGGAGGACGCGCCGGTGACAAGGGCGGTGGACGGGACGGTGGTGATCTTGTTCATGTCTGCTCCCCTTCAGCATGACAACTAACCGCAACACGAGAGTAGCTGTTATCTAATTATCTGCAACACTACTGACGCAATTAAAAGGAGAACTGCAGCTCAGGCGTATCGTCTGAGCGGGACAGTGCGATCAGGAGGATCGGGAGGCACTCATGGGACGACCGCTCCGGGCCGACGCCGAGCGCAGTGTGCGTGTGATCCTCGAAGCGGCCGAGCAGGTGCTCGCCGCCGATCCCGGGGCGTCTCTGGAGCAGATCGCCCAGGCCGCGGGTGTCGCCCGGACCACCGTGCACCGGCGGTTCGCCGGCCGGGGCGCGCTCATCGAGGCACTCGGCGCGTCCGCGATGCGACAGCTCGCCGAGGCGATCGAGGACGCGCACCCCGACACCGCGCCGCCACTGGTCGCGCTGCACCGGGCGACGGCGAACGTGCTGCGGGTCAAGAGCGCGTGGCGCTATGCGCTCGGCACCCCCTCGGCGGAGGGGCCGGCCGCGGCGGCGACCCGGTCCGGGATCGACGCGCGCTGCCTTGAACTCTTCGCCCGCGCCCAGCAGGAGGGCGTCTTCGACGCCTCGGCCGACCTCGACTGGGTCCGCCGTGTCTACTACGCCCTCATCGGCGAGGCTCTCCACCACGACATGTCCTCCGCCGAACGGGACCCGGATGCGCCGGCCGCGCTGGTGGTCGAAACGCTACTCAGGGGCACGGGCCCGCGCCCGCGTCCTGACACCGACTGACGTCAGCGTGAAATCCCGACCCCGTCGCCGTGACCTGTTGGCGCCGGACGGGGAGGAGCCGCCGCGCCGCCGCGCCGCCGCAAGAACCGGCACCACGAACATGAGGCCCTGGCCCAGTGTCACCACGGTCGGCGCCCGCCTCGCACAACTCCCGTGCGCGCATGGGCGGAACAGGCGATGAGGGCGACGCCGACGCGACCGGGAGTCCGCCGCTCGTCCGCACCGATGGTGCGGCACGAGCTGTTCGACGCCCGGTGTCGCCAAGGGCGAGACGTGCAGCCGCACCCGGCCGAACCGGCGGACAAGCGGACGTGCCCGGCTCAGAGCCTGTGTCATATCCCCGGCCGGGCGCCCGCCGCCTGGCACGCACTCCCCCACTGCCTTAAGGGCGTGGGGGGGACCCCCAGCCGCGTTGCCGAAACGCCCACGTGGCTCCTCCCCCACGCTCGAACCGGCTTCGCTCGGCTCGCGCGGGGACACCCCCATCGAGGACCTTCCGGCGCCTTGCGATCGCACGCTCCCCCACTCTCGGCTGCGCTCGAGCGGGGAGACCCCCATGACGACGTGCGCTGATCCGGCCGGAGATATGACACAGGCTCTCAGCCTGCCGCAGCGAGGACCAACGGAAGAACCTGTTCGCTGCCCGCCTTGCGGAGCAGGCGGGCGACGACCGCGAGGGTCCACCCGGAGTCGGTGCGGTCGTCCACGAGCAGGACAGGGCCCGGAGAGCGCGCCAGGGCGCCGGCCAGCTCCTCGGAGACGGTGAAGGCGCCGGACAGTGCCCTGAGGCGTTGGGCGGAGTTGCTGCGGCGTGCCGCGTGCGCGCCGCTCGGCCCGGTGTACGTCAGGGTGCCCAGGAAGGGGAGGCGGCCGATGGTCGCGATCCCCTGGGCGAGGGAACCGACCAGTTGCGGGCGGGTCAGGGACGGTACGGCGACGACTCCTACCGGCCGGGCAGCGGCATCCGGCACGTTCGGCGCCCAGCCGCCCGGTGAGCGCGCCCAGTCGGCGAGGACCGCCACCGCGGCCCGCAGGACGTCCTCGGGGACCGGACCGTCGGGCGCGTTCTCGGCCAGCAGCGGGCGCAGTCGGTTGCCCCAGCCGATGTCCGAGAGCCGTCCCAGGGCGCGCCCGGTGGAGCACTGCTCTTTGGCCGGGATACGCCCCTTGAGGTCGATGCCCAGTGCGGGCATCCCCGTCGGCCACATCCGACGCGGCTCGACCTCCACCCCCGGGCGATCCAGTTCCTTCGCCGCCCCCGTCAATGTCTCCGCCGAAACAGAGGAATCAGCCCAGGCTCCCGCGCAGTTGTCGCAACGGCCGCACGGAATCGCCCCCTCGTCGTCCAGCTGCCGGCGCAGGAACTCCATCCGACACTGCGACGTGCTCACGTAATCGCGCATGGCCTGCTGCTCGGCCGCGCGCTGCCGCGCCACCCAGGCGTACCGCTCGGAGTCGTAGACCCACTGCTCGCCGGTGGAGATCCAGCCGCCCTTCACCCGTTTGACCGCCCCGTCCACGTCGAGCACCTTGAGCATGGTCTCCAGACGGGTGCGGCGGAGGTCGACCAGGGCCTCCAGGGCCGGCACGGACAGCGGCCGTCCCGCATCGGCGAGCGCCGAGAGGGTCTGGCGGACCTGCGCCTCGGGCGGGAAGGCGGTGTCGGCGAAGTAGCGCCAGATGGCCTCGTCCTCCTTGCCCGGCAGCAGCAGCACATCGGCGTGGGCCACCCCGCGCCCCGCACGCCCCACCTGCTGGTAGTAGGCGATCGGCGAGGACGGCGAGCCGAGATGCGCCACGAATCCCAGGTCCGGCTTGTCGAAGCCCATGCCCAGCGCCGAAGTCGCGACCAGCGCCTTGACCCGGTTCTCCAGCAGGTCGACCTCGGCCTGCAGCCGGTCGGCGTTCTCCGTGCGCCCCGTGTACGAGGCCACCCGGAAGCCGCGCTGCCGCAGAAAGGCGGTGGCCTCCTCGGCCGCGGCCACCGTCAGCGTGTAGATGATCCCCGAGCCCGGCAGCTCGTCCAGGTGCTCGGCGAGCCAGGCCAGGCGGTGCGCGGCATCCGGCAGCTGCACCACACCCAGCCGCAGGCTTTCCCTCTCCAGCGCGCCGCGCAGCACCAGGGCCTCGCCGACGCCGGTGCCCAACTGCTCGGCCACATCCGCCGTCACCCGCGCGTTGGCGGTCGCGGTGGTGGCCAGCACCGGAACGCCGGGGGCCAGCTCGGCAAGCATCGCCCGCAGCCGGCGGTAGTCGGGGCGGAAGTCGTGTCCCCAGTCGGAGATGCAGTGCGCCTCGTCGACCACCAGCAGACCGGTCGTGGCCGCGAGCCTGGGCAGCATCTGCTCACGGAAATCCACCGAGTTGAGGCGTTCCGGACTTACGAGGAGAACGTCGGTCCCGCCGCGTTCGACCTCCTCGTGGATGGCGTCCCACTCCTCCGGATTGGCCGAGTTGATGGTGCGCGCCCGGATACCGGCCCGCGCCGCCGACTCGACCTGGTTGCGCATCAATGCCAGCAGTGGCGAGACGATCACCGTGGGGCCCGATCCACGCCGACGCAGCAGCGCGGTGGCAACGAAGTACACCGCCGACTTGCCCCAGCCGGTGCGCTGCACCACCAGAGCGCGCCGACGCTCCTCCACCAGAGCCGCCACCGCCTGCCACTGGTCTTCCCGCAACCGCGCCGAACCCTCCGGGGCACCGACAAGCTCAGCAAGGACGGCATCGGCTTCGGTACGGAGCTCCAGGTTGTTCATGCCCCCATGCAACCCGATTCCGAAGGCCGCCAGCCACTTCACCCAACGTGACAATCAACTCACAATCAGTGCGGCGGCGACCGGCCCGAGGGAGTCCGGCGGGCCTGTCCTGCTCATCGACGACTGGACCGAGACCGGCTGGACTCTCGCGGTGGCGGCGCGCCTGCTGCGACGGTCCGGCGCGCAGGGGGTGTTGCCTGGTCCTCGCCGTACAGGCGTGACCGGCGGATGCCGCGGCGCGGTGCCACGGGCATTGCAGGGGACCCGGGCGTCGCCGCGGAACACACTGGGCAGGGATATAACCGACGCATCATCGGATAACGGTCGGCAGCCCCGATTGCTCGTTGCCGCAACCAAGTTCGACAGGAAGAATTGAGGTCCGCTCCCCGCACGGCCCACAACCCGTGATTCGGTAGGGCTCTGCTGCGGTGTGCGCCCCCCAAGTCCGACCCCGCCCGCAGTGTGGGCGCGTAGCCGAAGGGAGGACCGTGACCTTCGGATTCGCTCCGTCCTCGGCGGCCAACATGTCGACGTCCACCGACCTGTCCGCCGCTTCCACCACCCCGCTTGCCCGGATGCTCGAACCCGCGGAGTGGGCCGACGCCGGGATTCCGCTGCTGCGCAATCCCCGGGAGGTCGTCAGCGGCCTGCACGCACGGCACCGGCCCCGGCCCTCGACGGCGGTGGTGGCCGTTCTGGATCCGGACGAACGGCTGCGGGCGAGCGCCTCGTTCACCCGGCGTCCGGCCCCGGCCGACGGCTGGATGTTCCGCAACGCGCTGCTCGCGCAGCTGCGCCGGGTCATCCCGCACGATCTGCGGCGCCGCACTCCGGTGCGCACGGCCGTGCTGCTCTACTGCCGTGAGGGCGACGCACGCTGGACGGAGGAGGACGGAGCGTGGATGTGGGGGCTGCGGGACGCCTGCACGCTGCACGGGCTGCGCTGCGGGGCGTACATCACCCTGACGCATGACGGCTGGCAGGTTCTCGGCGAGGGCCGGGGCGGACGCCGTCCCAACGCGGACTCACCCGCGGAACCCTTCGGCATGGCCGAGGCTCCGCCACCACTGCCGCGTACCGGGGGTCCTTCCTCCGACATGCTGCGCCGCGCGGCCGCTCGCTGAGCCGACGGGCCACCGCCACCGGTACGGGACGGCACTGCTGGGATGCCCGCCCCACGCGCGCGGGCGCCGTCGCCACAGCGGTACGCCGCCTGCGGACCGTACGGCTCTACGGCGCTGACGAACCCCGGCCGCGCGCGACGGCAACGCGGGCCGCGCGGCAGACCGCACAGCGACCACGTGCCGCCCCGGAAGGCCCCGTACCGGCGCACGGCTACGACCGCGCGCCGACATGACCTCCGTGCAGATGCCGCGACGGCGTCCCCTCGCCCGCTGAACGAACCACGTCGTTCCCCGGGCGAAACCACAACCGAAACCGAAGCCGGAACCGCAACCGAACCCGGAACCGGACCGGCGCGAACGTCCCCGGACGGAGCCCGGATCCGCTCAGACGCCCGCGCCCAGCACCGAGTTGATCCTCTGTGGGTCACCGCAGACGATCAGCAGCGCACCGGCCCGGGCGAGGGCCAGCGGCAGCGCCTGCGCGGCAGCGGAGTCGGGACCGCCGTTGACGGCGACCACGACCACGGGACGGGGCTTGGCACGCCCGGCGACCTCGGCGTCGGCGTAGAACACGTCGTCGCCGGCGTCGTGTTGCGCCCAGTACGCGTCCTCGCCGAAGGACAGCTCGTGCGCGGCCCACGGATGAGGATCGCCAGTGGTGATCACCAGCACCTCACCGGGAGCGCGGCCCGACTCCAGGAGCAGGTCGACGGCCTCCTCGGCGGCGTCGAGCGCGCCCTCCACCGAGGCGGGGATCAGCTGGATCTGCGGGGCGTCGGAGGCAGCCGGAGCGGGCGGCTCGGGCTTGGCCGCGGCCGGAGCGTGCGGTGTGCGTTGGGCCGGCGTCGGCCGGGGACCCGGGCGACCGGGACGCGGCGGGGCCGCGGGACGGGGGCCGGGTACGGGGCGGGGGGTCGGCGCGACGCGGCCACTGGCCGGAGTGGCGCGGGGACCCTGGGCACTCTCGTGAATCTGAGGCTCCTCGGGAATGAGAGGCATGAGTTGATGTTTATCAAACGCCGGTGCGGCACGCCTCGGCGGGTGGCACATGAGTGCGAACGGAACGGTCAGAAGTCGAAGCCGAGCTGACCCTCGATCTCCGGAACGCTTCCGTCCGCCCAGCCGCGGACCTTCTTGAGGTGCCGCCACTGGGGCAGCGCATCAAGATACGCCCACGACAAGCGGTGGTACGGGGTGGGGCCCCGCTCCTCCAGCGCGGCCTTGTGCACGGGTGACGGATACCCGGCGTTGGCCGCAAAACCGAAGTCTGCATGGTCGATACCCAATTCGGCCATCATTTTGTCGCGCTGAACCTTGGCGATCACCGAGGCCGCCGCGACCGCCACGCACGACTGGTCGCCCTTGATCACCGTACGGACCCGCCAGGGCGCTCCGAGGTAGTCGTGCTTCCCGTCGAGAATGACCGCGTCGGGCCGTATCGGCAGAGCGTCCAGGGCTCGTACGGCGGCGAGCCGCAGCGAGGCCGTCATGCCCAGGTCGTCGATCTCCTCCGGGGAGGCGTGACCGAGGGCGTACGACGTCACCCACTTCTCCAGCTCCAGGGCGAGCGCCTCGCGCTTCTTCACCGCGAGGAGCTTCGAGTCGGTGAGGCCTTCGGGCGGTCGGCGCAGTCCGGTGACCGCCGCGCAGACGGTGACGGGGCCGGCCCACGCACCGCGCCCCACCTCGTCGACACCGGCAATGATCTTCGCTCCGGTCGTGGCGCGAAGGGAGCGTTCGACGGCGTGGGTGGGTGGTTCGTACGGCATGACACCCTCAGCTTATGCCGCCCGGAACCCCATGCGACACCCGGTCCCCCCGGGCGGCCTCGCGGTCTTCTCGGGCGGAGGCCCAGCGGGCGCACAGGTATGGCTCGGGCACCTGCCGTCGCCTCCGTCAAATGCCCGCCGCCGCTTCGGTCAGGCGCCTTCTGCGGCTCCGGCCAGGTGCCCGCCGCGACTCCGGTCAGGCGCCGGTCGGCCGCAGCAGCGGAAGCATCAATTGGTCGACCATTTCCTCGATTTCCCGCTCGTTCCATTCGCTCGCGCACACCTTGGAGCGGTACATCATCATCGCCGGAATGGCGTCGAAGACATAGCTGTTGGCCGCGTCGGGCCGCACGTCCCGCCGCTCGACTCCACGTTGAATCACTTCGGCGAGCAGCTTGACGGTCGGCTCCACGACCCCTTCGAAGATCACGCCGTGGAAGCGATCGGCCTGGGCGGTGTCGCATTCGTGAATCACCGCACGCAGCGCGAAGCCGGGGCGCGAGAACATCGCCTCCCGCGCCCGCCGGCACAGTTCCAGCAGATCCTGGCGCACGTTCCCGGTGTCGGGCACCTCGTCGAGTCGCGGCAGTCCGGCCTGGAGCGCGTCCGCGACGAGGTCCTCCTTGGACGGCCAGCGGCGGTAGACCGCGGCCTTGCCGGTCTGGGCGCCCGCGGCGACGCCCTCCATGGTGAGGCCGTTCCAGCCGACCGTGCTGAGCTGCTCCAGCGCGGCATCGAGGATCGCGCGTTCGAGCACGGCGCCGCGACGGCGAGGGGATGCCGCCTGAGCGGGGGCGGCCGACCAACGCGAAGTAGCCATCTGAGTGTCTCCGTTGAGCGTGGGCAAGCGGGGATTCCGGGGAGGGGCGAGCGGTCATGTGGCGCAATACGGCAGCGACTTCAGTGAACGCTTGCGTTCACTAAGGGGGACTCACTACCGTTGACGCGACAGTGAACGCGAGCGTTCACTAACGTTCTCGTGGGGGACCCATAGTGACAACCTCTCAGTTGATTCAGGATCAAAAGCCGGGAGCGGCACGCCGGGAGGGGCGTCCCGGCATCGCGCTCACCATCATCGCGGCCTGCCAGCTCATGGTGGTCCTCGATGCGACGATTGTGAACATCGCGCTCCCGCATATTCAAGACGCGCTCCGGTTCAGCACCACCGACCTGACATGGGTGGTCAGCGCCTACACCCTGACCTTCGGCGGTCTGCTGCTCCTCGGCGGACGGGCCGGTGACATCCTCGGCCGGCGGCGGGTCTTCATGACCGGCATCCTGCTCTTCACGCTCGCCTCACTGCTGGGTGGACTCGCCCAGGAACCCTGGCAGCTGCTGGCCGCGCGGGCGCTCCAGGGCGTCGGCGGCGCGATCGCCTCGCCCACCTCGCTGGCGCTGATCACGACCACTTTCCCCGAAGGCCCGGAGCGGAACCGGGCCCTCGGAGTCTTCGCCGCGGTCTCGGCCGGTGGCGGCGCCGTCGGCCTCCTCGCGGGCGGCATGCTCACGGAGTGGCTCGACTGGCGGTGGGTGCTCTTCGTCAACGTACCCATCGGTCTGCTGATCGCCGTGGTCACGCCGATGTACATCAGCGAGTCCGAACGGCACCCGGGACGCTTCGACATCTCGGGCGCGCTCACCTCGACGGCCGGTATGGCCTCCCTGGTGTACGGCTTCATCCGCGCCTCGGAGGAGGGCTGGCGGGACAGCCTGACCATCGGTTCCTTCGGTGCCGCGGTGGTCCTGCTGCTGGCCTTCGCGTTCATCGAGACGCGGGCCAAGGAGCCGATCACGCCACTGAGGATGTTCGCCGACCGCAACCGCTCGGGCACCTACGTGATCATGCTCAGCCTGGCCGCCGCGATGTTCGGCATGTTCTTCTTCATCGTGATCTTCGTGCAGAACGTGCTGCAGTACTCCCCGATCGAGGCCGGCCTCGCGTTCCTGCCCATCACCGGAGCGATCGTCGTGGGCGCGGGTCTGTCGCAGCGGTTCCTGCCGGTCCTCGGGCCCAAGCCGTTCATGCTGGTCGGCTCGGTGCTCGTCGTGCTCGGCCTCGGCTGGCAGACGTTCGTAAACCCCGACAGCTCGTACGTCAGCGGGGTGCTCGGCCCGATGCTCCTGTTCGGCTTCGGCATGGGCCTGAATTTTGTGACGCTGACCCTGACCGCAGTCTCCGGGGTCGCCCAGCACGAGGCGGGCGCGGCGTCCGGACTGCTCAACGTCACGCAGCAGGTGGGCGGTTCGCTCGGTCTCTCCATCCTGACCACCGTCTTCGGCACGGCCAGCCGGGACGAGGCCGAGAAGCAGCTGGCGAAGTTCATGGCGGAGGGCTCGGCCGAACAGAAGGCCGAGTTCGCCCAGACCCAGCAGTTGCCGGCTCCCTGGGGCCACGAGGTGCTCGCCCAGGGCATCGCCACGGCCTTCATCCCGGCCGTCGCGATGGCCGTCATCGCCCTGACCACCGCCGCGTTGGTCATCCGGGTCCGCAAGAGCGACCTCGACGCCCTCGCCGGCACGGCGGGACCCGGCGCAGGCTGACGAGGGAACCGAGGACGGCCGGACCACGCCCGGGGGACCGACGGCGAGGGCGGGGTCCGGCCCAACCCCACCGCACGCAGCAGCCGGGCCGGGCCAGTACGGAGGCACGCACGGCACGCACGAAGGCACGGCACGCCCCGTACGGAAGCGCGCCCTGCAACCGAAGCACGACCCGCGGTACGCCCCGCGCGACGACGCGTCCCGCACGGAACCACAGCGGACCGTACGAAGACGTGTCCCGCACAGAAACACAGCAGCGGACCGTACGAAGACGCGCCCCATACATAAACAGCAGTGGGCCGTACGGAAACGCACCCCGCGCGGCGGCCCAGCGCGCCCTGCCCGGAAGCACGACCCGCGCCGCGGAGCTGCGGCACGCGCCCGGTACCGAACCGAAGCCTGGCCCCGCCCAGCCGTCCGCACCCGCACGCCTCGGCAACCACCCTCAGCGGTACGGCGACCTCTCTCAGCGGTACGCGGCCTCGTCCCCCAGCCGCGCGCAGTTCAGCACGCTCAGGTCCTTTGCCACCGGCCGCTCGTCGAGGATCCGCCGTGCCTCCGCCTCTCCCCAACTCGTCGCGTACCAGGGCCGGTCCCGCTCGCCCAGGTCGGCCGCGACGGCCCGCAGCGCGCAGGAGCGCATCGGCTCCTCCAGCCGGTCGAGAGCCGGTACGGCGTCGGCGGACAGCCCGCGGGCGTAGGCGAGGTCGAACCGGCCGGTGTCCTCGTACCGCTGAACGTTGCGCTCGGCGACCAGCCCGTCCGGGGACACGAGCCCGAACACCAGCACCCCGGCGGCCGCACTGGCCGCGACGGCACGCGGCAGCCAGCGCGCGCCCCACACACCGGCCGCCATGACGAGAACGATGACCAGGCCGAGCCACAGCTCCACGGCCAGCACCGAGATCCTCAGTCGCGTCAGTCCATAAGCCTCCACGTACATGTCCATACGTCGCACAGCGGATGCCACGACAACGAGGGCCAGCGCGCAGAGAGTTCCGAGCACGGCGCGCACGAGCCTCCTGTCACCCGATCGGGTGCGGGGCGCCCAGCGCAGGGCGAGGACGATGACGAGCAGGGTGAGCAGCGTGACCAGGAGCAGCTGCCAGAAGCCCTGCCGCGCGTACTCGGCGTACGTCTGGCCGGTCTTCTCCAGTACGGCGTCGTACCCGCCGAACAGCACGGCGAGCTGGACGGCGTTGAAGGCCGCGAAGAGCACGACGAGCACGATCAGCGGCAGCGCCCACTCGACGCGGCCCCGGGCACGCCCCTCGGGCACCTCGACCCGGTCCCACTGGACGGGCGCGGCGGCCGTGCGCGCCGCCGCGAGCGCCCCGACGAGGCCCAGCGCGAGGAGCAGGAGCCGCCAGGGCCCGTCGGACACGGAGGCGTCCGGGATCAGGGCGCCGAGCAGGTCCGCGAAGGCGGCGTCCGCCCCGGCGAACAGCGCCCCGAACACCAGTAGCAGCACCGCGGCTGCGGCGAGCGCCCGCAGCACCGGGGTCACCCGGCCACGGGCCTCGCCGGAGCGCTCGCGCACCCCTTGCCAGGCCCACATCGGGCCGATGACCACCGCGTTGAACACGCCGATCGGGCCGAGCAGTACCGCCGGCCACCGGCGACCGCCGTGCAGCGCGAGCGAGCCGACCCCCAGCGCGGCGACGACGGCGAGGAACGACGGCCACACCGCGTCGCGCAGCGCGGGGACGATCAGCAGGACCGGCCCGCCGACGCCCCAGACGAGCGTCCACGCGCGCGGACGGCGGCCTGCCGCCTGGGCGGCGAAGTACGCGGCGAGCGCGGCCGGGATCACGACGATGAGCAGGTTGACGGCCAGCCCGTCGCCGAGCAGCAGCATGCTGAGGACACCGGTGGCCAGGGCGGCCCACAGCGTCGCGGTCCGTACCGGCGCGGGTTCCGCGGCGTGCAGTTCGGTCGGCCAGAAAGCCGGGGTGTTCCGTTCGGACACCGGCTTCGGTGCGGCCCAGGGCGTCGAAGCGGTCGGCCAGGGCTTCGGAGCGGCTGGCTGGGGCTTCGGGGCGGCCGGCCGGGGTCCCGGTACGGCGTCCTCGGGCTCGTCGGCCCGCAGTGCCCGTTCTCCGGCCGTCGGTTCGCTCGGCTCGGACGTGGCTGGTGTTGTTTCTGGCACGGGCCCCCCTCCCGACCGGTCCCGCTCAGCCCCTCGTACGCAGCACACCGCTGCGGCAGACGCCCGTGAACCGGTGTCTCATCGGCGCACGCCCGGCATGGTCAACAGGCGCGTGAGCAGCCAGGCTAGGACGCGGGAGAGCACGCACAGCGGGATGAGGACACACTGTGGCATGCCTGTGACAGTCGGGTGTTCGCGGCGGCCCGCTATTTCGCGACGGGTGCCCAGCCGGGCAGTCCCTCCGTCTGCTCCACCCACGCCTCCGGGGGCGTCCCCGCCTTACCGGAGGCGACCACTCCGCCGACAATGGCGCAGGTCGTGTCCACGTCGCCGCCCACCTGGGCCGTCGTCCAGAAGGCCCGCTCGTAGTTGCCGAGGGCGCGCGCGGCCGACCAGAGCGCGAACGGCACCGTGTCGTGCGCCGTCGTACGCCGCCCGCAGCCGAGGACGGCGGCAACGGTGGCCGCGTCCCCGTAGTCGAGCATGTCCCGGGCACGGCGCAGGCCCGCGCCGACGGCGCTCTTCGGTACGAGTGCGATGACGCCGTCGAGCAGCGCCTCGGCTCTCGGCGGGCCCGCGGGATCGGCTGCCAAGGCGGCGGCCGCGGCGACGGCCATGGCGCCGACTACGGCCTCGCGGTGCTGATGCGTGGGGTAGGCCGAGATCTCCGCCTGATGTGTCGCCTGCTCCGGGTCGTTCGCGTACCAGGCCCCCAAGGGGGCGATCCGCATCGCCGCGCCGTTGCCCCACGACCCCTGTCCGTTGAAGAGCGCGGCGGCTAGCTCGCGCCAGTCGCCGCCCTCCCGGACCAGCCTCAGCAGCCGGTTGACGGCAGGCCCGTAGCCCCGGTCGAAGTCGTGGTGCTCGGCGAAGGAGCGCGCCAGCACGTCCTGGTCGATCCGGTGGTGGGCCGCCAGAACGGCCACTACGGAGCAGGCCATTTCCGTGTCGTCGGTCCATTGCCAGGGGCCGGACGGCGTCTCGCGGCGCTTGAGCAGCGGATAGTTCTCGGGCACGAAGTACTGCGAGCCCAGCGCGTCCCCCACCGCGAGTCCGCGCAGGCTGGTCAGGGCGCGGTCCAGGCGCCCGTGGGGAGAGGAGTCAGCGGTCATCGCCCTGCCACTCTAACCGGTGACTCCGTACGGTTCCGGATCACGCCAGCGTTCGAAGGGCCGGTCAAGCGTGTACTTGCCGTCGTCTCCGAGAACGAGCATCCGCATCTCCCCGTTCCCGGGATTGGACAGCGACTCGAATTCCGCGACCGTCCAGTGGAACCAGCGCATGCAGAACAGGCGCATGGCCAGTCCGTGCGTGACCAGGAGGACGTTCGAGGGGTGGTCGGGCTGCTCGAAGCTGCGGAACAGGCTCTCCAGGAAGCCGCCGACCCGGTCGTACACGTCGGCGCCGGACTCCCCCTGGGCGAAGCGGTAGAAGAAGTGCCCGTACGCGTCCCGGTACGTCTTCTGGAGGCGTACGTCCTCGCAGTCCTGCCAGTTGCCCCAGTCCTGCTCGCGGAGGCGCGGCTCCTCGCGTACGCGCACCAGCCCGGGGTCGAGGTGGAAGGCCCGGAACGTCTCGTGCGTACGGCGGTACGGGGAGACGTACACGCTGACGCGCTCCTGGCCGAACACTTCGCGCAATCGCTTGCCCGTCTCCTCTGCCTGCCGCCGGCCCCGCTCGGTGAGGGCGAGAGCGTGATCGGGCACGCGTTCGTACACGGTGTCATCAACATTGCCCGTTGATTCGCCGTGCCGGACAAGGACGATGCGCCGTGGACGTGCCATGTCAGAACCCTAGATCGAGTGACGGCCCGTCGAGCACCCGTACGGTCCTCATACGGCGTAGGTCACACAGGTCTCGCACACCACGCCGCACGATACGAGCGTCCGTTTCTTGGACCGAGTACCCCTGGGCTCCGGTTCGGCGCGTCCGGATCTCCGGCCGAGCCGTCCGGATCTCACACCGTCCAGGCCGGTTCCAGCTCCACGATGTCACCTGCGAGGGCCGCGACGTCCGCCTCGATCTGGGCACGCAGAGCGAGCCGCTCGACACGCTCGGTGCGGTACTTGCCGTGCTCGGCGGCCGACTGCCACATGGAGAGGATCATGAACTCGTGGCCCGGTGCCTCGCCGAACAGACCGCGCACCATGCCGGGCGAGCCGGCCATGGCGGGGTTCCAGACCTTCTCCTGCATCAGCGCGAAGTGCTCGGCCCGCTCCTCGTGGACACGGCAGTGCGCCACCCGCACCAGGTCGGCGTCCGTGAAACGCGGCTCGAAGCCGGTCTTCACGTCGAAGCGGTAGTCGAACAGTTTGACCTGTGCGTCCTTGAAGGTGCCCGACTGCGAGGCGGCGAGCCGGTCGTGGGAACGCGCCATGAAGGAGTCGTAGAAGGCACGGCTCTCCCAGAAGGAGAAGATGTGGACCACACCGGGCCTGCCCCGGCTCCAGCCCCCACCCTGCCCACGGAACCCCGGCTCCCCCAGAAGCCCCGCCCACTTTCGCTGCCCCCGCTCGAAACCGCGGCGGTCCACCACGGTGCAGCGAATCCACTTGACCAGCACCGCGCCATGGTAAGGCCACAGAGCGTGGCCCCGGTCACGCTCCGGCGGACAGCACCCGGGCGAGCGCCCCAGCGCGCGTGGGAGAATGGACAACTGGCCTGAGCTCCATGACAGTTCGAGCCGCAAGCCTGTGAACGGGGAGAGGAGATCTGGTGAACGGCCTCAACAAGGGCATCAGCAAGGTCGAAGTGGCGATCAAGTGGGACGACGAACCCATCGGGCAACCACCCACGGATCTCGACATCATCGCGGCGCCCTATCTGGCAGCCGAGTCACACGGAAAGCCCGCCTACGTGGTGCACCACGACAGCCGCTCCCCCGACGGCACCATCCATCTCAGCCGTGACAGCACGACCGGCCAGGGCTTCGGCTGGGACGAGATCATGATCCTGGAGCTGAACCGCCTCGACAGCCGCTACGCGCGCGTGGTGGTCGGTGTCGCCATCCAGCAGCGCACCGGCGAGAAGACCTTCGCCAACGTCCGCAATCCTGCCCTGCGCATCCGCGAGGGCTACACCGACCTGGCCGAGGACGACTTCGGCGGCGTACCGGACTCGACGGCCGCGGTCGTCGCCGAGTTCCTGCGTGACGAGTCCGGCGTGTGGTCCTTCCAGCCCGGCGTCCACGGCTACGACGCGGACCCGGCCTCCTTCATCCGCGTCATGGGCAGCCCCCGCGCGTCCTGATCCCAGGACCTCCACAACGCCGAAGGGCGGCACGGTCAACGGCCGTACCGCCCTTCAGTGCTTCAGGGTCAGCTGCACCCGCTGGTCGAGCCGCACCCTTCGCAGATGTAGCAGGAGCCGGCCCGCTGCATCTTCGTGCCGCAGGAGAAGCACAGCGGGGCGTCCGCCTGGATGCCCAGTTGCATCTCCACCAGCTCGGCGCTGGTGTGGGCCTGCTGCGGAGCGGGCATGGCGGCGCCGACCTCGGTCCTCGGGGTGGCGACGGCCTTCAACTCCTGTGCGCGGGGCGCGGACTGGGCCAGGCCCTCGACGTCCACCTCGTCCTCGGACGGCTCGTACGAGCCGGTCTCCAGGTGGCGCTGGCGCTCCTCGGCGGAGTGGATGCCGAGCGCGGAGCGCGTCTCGAACGGCAGGAAGTCGAGCGCCAGGCGGCGGAAGATGTAGTCGACGATCGACTGCGCCATCCGCACGTCCGGGTCGTCCGTCATACCGGCCGGCTCGAAGCGCATGTTCGTGAACTTCGAGACGTACGTCTCCAGGGGCACGCCGTACTGGAGGCCGACGGAGACCGCGATGGAGAAGGCGTCCATCATGCCCGCGAGGGTCGAACCCTGCTTGGACATCTTCAGGAAGACCTCGCCGAGACCGTCGTCCGGGTAGGAGTTGGCGGTCATGTAGCCCTCGGCGCCGCCGACGGTGAAGGACGTGGTGATGCCGGGGCGGCCCTTGGGGAGGCGCTTGCGGACCGGACGGTACTCGACGACCTTCTCGACGGCCTCACGGATCGTCGCCTCGGACTCCGCGGTGACCTCGGCCTTCTCCTCCTCCTTCTTCTTGGCGGAGAGGGGCTGGCCGACCTTGCAGTTGTCGCGGTAGATCGCGAGCGCCTTGACGCCCAGCTTCCAGGCCTCGAAGTAGATCTCCTCGACCTCCTCGACGGTCGCCGACTCCGGCATGTTGACCGTCTTGGAGATGGCGCCGGAGATCCACGGCTGGATCGCGGCCATCATGCGGACGTGGCCCATCGGGGAGATGGCGCGCTCGCCCATGGCGCAGTCGAAGACCTCGTAGTGCTCCGGCTTGAGGCCCGGCGCGTCGATCACATTGCCGTGGTCGGCGATGTGGGCGACGACCGCCTCGATCTGCTCCTCCTGGTAACCCAGGCGGCGCAGGGCCTGCGGGACCGTGCCGTTGACGATCTGCATCGAGCCGCCGCCGACCAGCTTCTTGAACTTGACCAGCGCCAGGTCCGGCTCGACACCGGTGGTGTCGCAGGACATCGCGAGGCCGATGGTCCCGGTCGGCGCGAGGACGGACGCCTGCGAGTTGCGGAAGCCGTTCTTCGCACCGAGGCGGACCACGTCCTGCCAGGCCTCCGTGGCGGCGGCCCAGACCGGGGTGTCCAGGTCGTCCATGCGGACGGCCTTGGCGTTGGCGTCGGCGTGCTGCTTCATGACGCGCAGGTGCGGCTGCTCGTTGCGGGCGTAGCCGTCGTACGGGCCGACGACCGCGGCGAGTTCGGCGGAGCGCTTGTACGCCGTACCGGTCATCAGCGAGGTGATGGCGCCGGCGAGGGCACGGCCGCCGTCGGAGTCGTACGCGTGACCGGTCGCCATCAGCAGGGCGCCGAGGTTGGCGTAGCCGATGCCGAGCTGACGGAAGGCGCGGGTGTTCTCGGCGATCTTCCGGGTCGGGAAGTCCGCGAAGCAGATGGAGATGTCCATCGCGGTGATGACCAGCTCGACGACCCTGGAGAAGCGCTCGACGTCGAAGGACTGGTCGCCCTTGTTGTTGTCCTTCAGGAACTTCATCAGGTTCAGCGAGGCGAGGTTGCAGGACGTGTTGTCCAGGTGCATGTACTCGCTGCACGGGTTCGAGCCGTTGATACGGCCGGACTCCGGGCACGTGTGCCAGTGGTTGATGACATCGTCGTACTGGATGCCCGGGTCGGCGCAGGCCCAGGCCGCCTCGGCCATCTTGCGGAAGAGGGACTTGGCGTCGACCTCCTCGATGACCTCACCGGTCATGCGCGAGCGGAGGCCGAACTTGCCGCCGTCCTCGACCGACTTCATGAACTCGTCGTTCACACGGACCGAGTTGTTGGCGTTCTGGTACTGGACGGAGGTGATGTCGTCGCCACCCAGGTCCATGTCGAAGCCCGCGTCACGCAGGGCGCGGATCTTCTCCTCCTCCTTGACCTTGGTCTCGATGAAGTCCTCGACGTCGGGGTGGTCGACGTCCAGGATGACCATCTTGGCGGCGCGGCGGGTGGCGCCACCGGACTTGATCGTTCCTGCGGAGGCGTCGGCGCCGCGCATGAAGGAGACCGGCCCGGAGGCGTTGCCGCCGGAGGAGAGGAGCTCCTTGGAGGAGCGGATGCGGGAGAGGTTCAGGCCGGCGCCGGAGCCGCCCTTGAAGATCATGCCCTCTTCCTTGTACCAGTCGAGGATCGACTCCATGGAGTCGTCGACGGCCAGGATGAAGCAGGCGGAGACCTGCTGGGGCTGCGGAGTGCCGACGTTGAACCAGACAGGGCTGTTGAAGCTGAAGATCTGGTGCAGGAGGGCGTACGCCAGTTCGTGCTCGAAGATTTCGGCGTCGGCGGGCGAGGCGAAGTACTTGTGGTCCTCACCGGCCTTCCGATACGTCTTCACAATGCGGTCGATGAGCTGCTTGAGGCTCACCTCGCGCTGCGCGGTGCCGACGGCACCGCGGAAGTACTTGCTGGTGACGATGTTGACCGCGTTCACCGACCAGAACTCGGGGAACTCGACGCCGCGCTGCTCGAAGTTGACCGAGCCGTCGCGCCAGTTGGTCATGACGACGTCACGGCTCGCCCACTCGACCTCGTCGTAAGGGTGCACCCCCGGAGTCGTGTGGATCCGCTCGATGCGCAGGCCCTTGTTCGCCTTGGTCCCCTTCGCCCGGGAACTCCGTGCCGGACCGCTCGCCGTCTCTGTCATGCCGCCTCCCTGTATCGGGCAAAAACGCCCTGAAGTGCCACTTTGTTCCCGTGACACGGTGTTCTGTCTTGTGTCGCGGCACCGCTGACGCAGCCGTCCGCAACAGGTCCGTAGTCGCCGCCGATCGTCCGGTCCGGGGATCCGTCCGGGCGGTCCGCCGGTCAGTCGGCGGCGTGGGCGGGCACGGGGACTTGACCAGTCCCTCCGGACCCGCGGTCCTTCTCCTGGCGCTCCGCGGCGACGCCCTCGTCGTCCGCGTCTCCGTCGCCGCCGGGGCGCTCCCGCTGCTCTTCCCTGAGTTCCGCGATCGCCGCCTCGAAGTCCTCCGGCGAGTCGAACGCCCGGTACACGGACGCGAACCGCAAGTAGGCGACGAGGTCGAGCTCCTGCAACGGGCCGAGTATGGCCAGCCCCACGTCGTGGGTGGTCAGTTCGGCGCTTCCGGTGGCGCGCACCGCCTCCTCGACCCGCTGGCCGAGCTGGGCGAGGGCGTCCTCGGTGACGGGCCGCCCCTGGCATGCCTTGCGCACACCATTGATGACCTTGGTACGACTGAAGGGCTCGGTGACGCCGGACCGCTTGACCACCATCAGCGAACACGTCTCCACCGTCGTGAAACGGCGGGAGCAGTCGGGGCACTGGCGGCGCCTGCGGATCGACGTACCGTCGTCGGTCGTGCGGGAGTCGACGACCCGGCTGTCGGGGTGCCTGCAGAAGGGGCAGTGCATGGAACTCCCAACCTTCCTTCACAGCAGACTCAATAGCCTCGAAACGCCACTTGGGCCCCTCGAAGCAGCTCCCAGCATAGGCGATGACCAAGGCCCCGAAGACCCGGGGGACCACAACTTCTGGGCTGCTGTTGCAATCCAACCACTAGATGTGGTGCTTGGCTCATAAATCCACCCACGACGCGCGTGTCGCACACGTATGGGCATGTGCCGCGCGACCGTTCCGTCACAGGCCGGACAGGGATAGCGTGGGCGCCGCACGGAAGAGGAACGATGCCCGATTGACGGGACACCGAGTGGCAGACTGAGCCACGAAGCGGGACCGGCCCACAAGGCCATCGCCCCGGCGGTGAAGAGTACAGCAATGACTGCATTTGTCCGCCCGGCGCGGCGCTAGCCATACACCCAGGCGCTTGATCACGTCAGGTAATCCACAATTTTTCACTCGAACGTGTGTTTGGCGCAACCTTTCGAAAGCAACTACCGTTGTCCAGCACGGGAGACCATCGAGAGGGGCCGACGTGACCACCACCGCAGACAGTGCCACCATCACTGCCCAGGACCGCTCCCAGGACCGATTCGAGCCGGTGCATGCGATGAACGAAGCCACGAATCCCGAGGGACCCAAGCGGTCCCTGCCGGGCCGACCTCCAGGCATCCGGGCGGACAGCTCCGGACTCACGGACCGGCAACGCCGCGTGATCGAGGTCATCAGGGACTCAGTGCAGCGGCGCGGGTACCCGCCGTCGATGCGGGAGATCGGCCAGGCGGTCGGCCTCTCCAGCACGTCCTCAGTGGCGCACCAGCTGATGGCCCTGGAGCGAAAGGGCTTCCTGCGGCGTGACCCGCACCGCCCGCGCGCATACGAGGTCCGGGGCTCCGATCAGTCCTCGGCGCAGCCCACGGACACCGCGGGCAAGCCGGCCGCGTCGTACGTGCCGCTCGTCGGCCGGATCGCCGCCGGTGGACCGATCCTCGCCGAGGAGTCGGTCGAGGACGTGTTCCCGCTGCCGCGGCAGCTGGTCGGTGACGGCGAGCTGTTCGTGCTGAAGGTCGTCGGTGACTCGATGATCGAGGCCGCCATCTGCGACGGCGACTGGGTCACGGTCCGCCGTCAGCCGGTCGCCGAGAACGGCGACATCGTGGCCGCGATGCTGGAGGGCGAGGCCACGGTCAAGCGCTTCAAGCGCGAGAACGGCCACGTCTGGCTGCTGCCGCACAACGCGTCGTACGAGCCGATCCCCGGCGACGACGCGACCATCCTCGGCAAGGTGGTAGCGGTTCTCCGCCGGGTGTGACGCCCCCACGACGGGCGGGCCGCACCCGCCTCTAATCCGGGCCCCGGGACCCCTGCGCCGGTTCCGGGGCCCTGGGCTGTCCGGAAGTGCGTCGGCCCGCAGCCGTGGCTGCGGGCCGACGCAGTGGGTTACTCGGCTTCCGCCTGCTTCGCCGCCGCGTCGATCACCGCCAGCGACTTCCGTACCTGGTTACGGTCCGTCGTGTACCAGAAGTCGGGCAGTGACGCCTTGAGGTAGCTCCCGTATCGGGCCGTGGCCAGCCGCTGGTCCAGTACGGCGACCACACCGCGGTCCCCCGACGCCCTTACGAGGCGGCCGGCACCCTGGGCCATGAGCAGGGCCGCATGGGTAGCGGCGACGGACATGAAGCCGTTGCCGCCCGCGTCCTCCACGGCCTTCTGGCGGGCGCTCATCAAGGGGTCGTCGGGGCGCGGGAACGGGATCTTGTCCATGACGACCAGCTGGCAGCTGGGACCCGGAACGTCGACGCCCTGCCAGAGGGAGAGCGTGCCGAAGAGGCAGGTCTTCGCGTCGGCCGCGAAGTTCTTGATCAGCTCTCCGAGGGTCTCCTCGCCCTGCAGGAGGATGGGGAACTCGGGGATCCGGACGCGCAGCTCCTCCGCCGCCAGCTGGGCGGCCCGCATCGACGAGAACAGGCCGAGTGTCCGGCCGCCCGCCGCCTGGATCAGCTCGGTGAGCTCGTCCAGCATGTCCTTCCGGTCGCCGTCCCGCGCGGGGCGCGACAGATGCTTGGCGACGTACAGGATGCCCTGCTTCGGGTAGTCGAACGGTGAGCCGACGTCGACGCCCTTCCACTGCGGCAGGTCCTCGCCCTCCGTGCCCTCGGGCGCCAGCCCCAGGGAGGCTCCTACGCCGTTGAAGTCGCCGCCCAGCTTGAGCGTCGCCGAGGTCAGGACGACAGAACGGTCCGCGAACAGCTTCTCCCTGAGGAGGCCCGACACGGACATGGGGGCAACGCGCAAGGAAGCGCCGAAGCGGTCGTGCCGCTCGTACCAGACGACGTCCCACTCGGAGCCGTTGCTGATGCGCTCCGCCACGTCGTGCACGCTCTCCACGGACGCCAGCGCCTGTTTGCGGACCGCGTCCTCGTCCTGGACGGACTTGTCGCGCGTGCTGCCGAGCGCCGAGATCACCGTACGGGCGGCGTCGCGCAGCGCCATCAGGGCATAGCCGAGGTCCTCCGGGATCTCCTCCAGGCGTCCCGGCAGGGCGAGCTCCATGAGCCGCTCGAAGCCCTCGGCGGCGGTCTGGAGCTGGTCGGCGGCCTTCTCGTTGACCAGCTTCGCGGCGCGGCGTACGGCGCGGTTGACCTGCCCGGGAGTGAGTTCGCCGGTCGCGACGCCGGTGACCCTGGAGACCAGTTCATGGGCCTCGTCGACGATCAGCACTTCGTGCTGAGGGAGCACCGGCGCGCCCTCGATGGCGTCGATCGCGAGCAGCGCGTGGTTGGTGACGACGACCTCCGAGAGCTTGGCACGCTCGCGGGCCATCTCGGCGAAGCACTCGGCGCCGTACGTGCACTTCGAGGCGCCCAGGCATTCGCGGGAGGACACGGAGATCTGGGCCCAGGCTCGGTCGGACACGCCGGGGGTGAGGTCGTCGCGGTCGCCGTTCTCGGTCTCCTGCGACCAGTCCCGCAGCCGGAGCAGGTCCTGGCCGAGCTTGCTGGTGGGGGCTGCCGCCTCGAACTGGTCGAAGAGACCCTCCTCCTCTTCCTGCGGCACGCCCTCGTTCAGGCGGTGCAGGCACAGGTAGTTCGACCTGCCCTTGAGCATGGCGAACTCGGGGCGGCGGCGCAGCAGGGGGTGCAGCGCGTCGACCGTCCTCGGCAGGTCCCGCTCCACGAGCTGTCGCTGCAGCGCCAGGGTCGCCGTCGCCACGACGACACGCTCCCCCTGCGCGAGCGCGGGCACCAGGTAGCCCAGCGACTTTCCGGTGCCGGTGCCCGCCTGGACGAGCAGGTGGGAGCCGTTGTCGACCGCCTCCGCGACGGCTTCGGCCATGGTCACCTGGCCAGGGCGCTCCGTGCCGCCGACGGCAGTGACGGCAGCATGCAGGAGTTCGGGAAGTGAGGGCTCTGTCATAGCGCGACCACCCTACGGCCCGCCACCGACAATGGAGCGATCAAGCCCGGAACGAGGGACGTGATCAAGACGCGTACGACCGTGGTGATCACGATGCGTTCAGGGGGGTTCGGGACCGTGCCGTGCACGGCGGCGTGCGGGCGGTCGGGGCGGTCACGGTAGCCGTCCAAGTGCAGCCGGTTACGGTTGAGAGACAGGTGCTCGATACGCGGAGTGAGCAGGTCGAACGTTTCGTAACGCTCCTTGAGCTCCGGGAACAGCCTCTGGTGGCGGAGGATCTCGGCCCGTACAAGGGACCAGAACTCGTCCTCCGGTACGTCCAGTTGTTCCTCGCACAGCGGCGCGAGGTAGCGGAACACGCCGACGAACAGCCCGGAATGGATGAACTGGGTGAGGAACGCGGGTGGCTCGGCCAGCAGGACATCGCGCACCTCGTCCGGCATGGAGGCCTGCTCGGGCAGCGGCTCGGCGCTGCCATTGACATCATCCACGAAGTCCTTCACCGCGAGCCTTACGGGAACGTCATCGTTGTCGAAAACAACGATGACGTTCTCCCCGTGAGGGCTGAACACCGTGCCGTACCGATAGAGGAACCGGAGCAGCGGCGGCAGCAGCGCGCCGAAGAGGCGACGCAGCCAGGTGCTCGGCGGCAGCCCCGAGCGTGCGACCAACTCGGCGGTGAAGGCACGGCCCTCCGGGTCGGTGTGCAGGAGCGCGGCCAGGGTGCGCGCGCGTTCGCCGGGCGCCAGGTGGTGCGGGAGGGGCTCGCGCCAGATCGCGCCGAGCAACTCCTTGTACTGGTACGGCACTTCCGGGAGCGTGTCGTACACGGGGTGCTCCACGGTCACCGAGGCGACCTCGCCGAGCAGGATGACACCGGTGTCGCCGAGGAAGGGGTCGGCGTCGCGCAGGGCGTGCATCCAGGCGGTCACGGCGGGTGCCGCGCGCGTGCGTTCCGTCTGCAGGCCCCGCCACACCAGGGTGTTGAGGACGGACAGCGGCAGCTTCACGGTGTGCCGGTCCGGGCGCGTGGTGTTGAGGAACGTACGGACCGACTGCTGAGGCAGGCGCAGATCACCGTCCGTGGGCAGCGGAACAATCGCTTCTGCGGCCACCGAGGGCGCGAACAGGGGCAGGACGACGTCGTCCCACTGCCAAGGGTGCACGGGCAGGAAGAGGTACGACTCAGACGTCACCCCGCGCGTGTGGAGTGCCGTTGTGAAGGTCTCCCGTACGGCCGGGTCCAGTTCGCGGGCATAGAGCTGGTCGGCGGTGTCGAGGCCGGGGACGCCTCGGTAGGTGGCGAGCGAGGTGTGCACCGCGATCCAGGGCAGGGGCGCCGCTCTGCGGGCCTCGGGCGCCCACGCGGCGACGTCCGTGGCGGAGAAGCCCAGGCGGCCCTTGTTCAGCACGATCCAGGGGTGGCCTGTCTGGTGGCCCTCCAGCTCCGCGTACCCGAGGTCGGCGAGTTGGTCCGCCGTCAACGCCGTGTGCTCCAGCCGCACGTCCGCCGCGAGCGTCGTGGTCAGTTCACGGATGACATGGCCGAGCGTCGCGCCGTCGAGGCCCAGCGTGCCGCGGGCCCTCGTGAGAAAGCCGAGCGGATCCGTGCAGGGGCGCGGGCCCGCACCGCGTTCGGTGAGGGTGAGCGAGTCGGGGTCGACGCGCCAGCTGCCGTACGCGGTGCGACGGGCTCGGAAGGTGAGGGTGCCTCCGGCGTCGAGGCGGAGGGTGTAGGGGTGGATGCCGTTGGGCGCCGCATGGGCGTGAGTCTCTGCTTTTCCTGCTTTTCCGGCCGACTCGACCGTCGGGTCCTGTTCCCCGCTCTGCCCCGACGCGACGCTCCTTCCTCCGATCGGCCTCGGCATGGCTCCCTCTCCCCCGGCCGAGGAACCGTCCGTTTTCCCGCCGGGTGCTCCTGCTCCCGATCTCTCCTCGACCGGCACCGGCACCGGCACCGGCACCGGCACCGGCAGGACGATCTCCTCGTGTGCGAACTCGCCGATCATCTTGGCGAGCAGGTGGCGTCCGGCTCGGTTCCAGCGGTCTTTTCGCAGCTCAGGTGGGTCGTACAGCAGCGGGGTCGGGGCTCCGGCGGCCGCGGCGGCGGACGGATTGGGCACAAATTCTCCTCGGATGGGAACCGGATCGGGCCGAGCGGTGTACCAGGAATGAGCGCGCTACAGCAGATCGCGCAGGACCCGGTCTCGGACCATGAGGGCGGCTCGCTTGTCGGGCAGGTCGACCTCGGCGGAGAACCGGAAGCCGGCGCGGAGAAACGAAGCGATGGAAGGGGTGTTGCGAAGGTCGGGTTCCGCGATGACGCGTGCGCACGAGGGGCGCTTGTCGAGTACGAGGTCGGCGACGGCTCGCAGCAGGGCTGAGCCAAGGCCTCTCCCGCGGTCGGCGACACCGCCGATGAGGAGGTGGATTCCGGTGTCGTGCGGGCGGGCGGGGTGGTGGCGAGCCAGGGGATCGAGATCCGCGCGGTAGATCTCCCAGTAGCTCATCGGGGTGCCGTCGAGCATGCCGAGGCAGGGGACGCTGCGTCCGTCACCGTCGAGTTGGGGACGCAGATGGTCCTCGGTCACGGACTGGGGTCCGGCAAGCTCCCAGAAGGCGGCCACGGCGGGGTCGTTCATCCACCGGGTGATGAGCGGGAGGTCCCGCTCGATACGCACGGGGACCAGGTGCAGAACGCCCACGGGGGTGGCGTTCGGCCCCCAGTCGGCCAGGCTGTCGAGCAGGTCACCGCCGGTCTCCCAGCGATGCCCCTCACCGTACGACTCCGCTCCCTTGTCTTCCCCGGCTCCTCCCGCTTCTCCGGCTTCCTCGACGGCCAGGAGCGCGAGGAACTCGTCGGGCAGACGCAGGTCCAGCGTGTCCTCGCAGTCCTGGGTGGGTCCGGGTTCCGCGTCCAGGCCGATGTCGGCGCCGGGGGCGGTTCCGGAGCCGTCGGGAGGAGCCTCGGTGGAGTCGATGGCCCGGGTCGTGCCGGTGTCCGTGGCTGGGGCGGTGTCGGCGTCGGCGTCGGTGCTCGCATCGGTGGGAGGCACGGCGACGCTCCTCTCAGGAGACGGGGTGGGGCATGTCCTCAGAGCTGTCGGTCAGGGACGGATGTCAGACGTCGGGAATGGTTGTCAGGAGTGCAGGGGGTTGGCGATGGTGACGTAGACGGACTGGGTGTCGACCGGGCCGACGAGTTCGTCGAGGCCGTGCAGTCGGGTCAGCAGGTTGGCCTTGCAGCGCAGGACGGGTGAGTCGAGCAGGTGGGCCGGCATGGGTGTGCGCAGACGGGCGGGTCCGGTGGCCGCGTCGGTGAGGAAGCGGCGGAAGGCGGCGAGCAACAGGCGTTCGTCGGCGAGGTGTTGGGAACCGAAGGCGCCGATGAGGCCGAACACGTTGTTGATGGCGAGGTAGTAGGCGAACCGTTCGTCGGTGACCTCGTCGGAGACGAACGTGTCGCTGTGTGCGCCGATGCCGGGCAACCGGGTGTCGAGTTCCGTGCGGTGGGACTCGCGGAAGTAGTAGCCCTGGTTGTCGCGGTAGCGGCCGCCGGCGGGCCAGCCATCGGGGTCCAGCAGAAGCAGGGTGTTCTGGTGGTGGGCCTCCAGGGCGATCCCGGCTTCGCTGTCCAGCCACAGCACCGGACGTACGACCTGCTCCAGGTAGCGCAGGAACCACTCGGTGGCGACGGCGCCGCGGGGGCGGCCGGTGCGGCCGGCGAGGCGGGTGACGACGTCCGTGAGCCGGGACCGCATGGTGAGGCTCGTCTGCGTGTGGGCAGTTCTGTGCGTGTCGGCAGTGTCGTGTGTGTGGGCAGTGCCGTGCGGGCGGAGTGCGACGAACCCCGCGACGCACGACACGTCGTCCGCCGGGCTGAACGGGTTGTGCCGGATCATCACGTCCAGGCCGGGCACGGGGGCGCCGTCCGGGTCGGTGACCGCGAGCCAGGCCGGGTCGCGCACGATGTCGAAGCCGGGATGGGCGGCCTGCCACAGCTCGGCCAGGCCGCTGCGGAGGAGGCGGTGGACCTCGACACCGCGGTGGAGCTCCTTGTGGAGGTTCTCCCGGCGGGAGTTGGTGATGCGCAGCCCGAGCGACAGCTTCAGCATCGCGGGGGCGCCGGAGCGGTAGACGGTGCGGACGGAGGAGGTGGGGTGCCACGGGGAGCCGTGCGGGCCGAGGTCCTGGAGCAACCCGGCGTCCAGCAGGGCCGCGGTGTCCGGGTGGTGCCGGAGCTCGCGGAGCTGCCAGGGGTGCACGGGCAGGGCGGTGTATCCGTCGGGCAGCGGCAGTCCGACGCCGGCCAGGCGTGCGGTCAGCTGTGCGGCGGGTACGAGGCGGCCGCGTTCCGTCCACGCCGAGTCGGTGGCCAGCGTGGTCGGGGCGACCGCCAGCCACTGCAAGGGGAAGGAGCCGCACAACTCCGGTGAGTAGAACGGTGCTTCGGCCTCGGAAAGGCCCTCGCGGCTCTTGGGAGTGGGATGCAGGGGGTGCCCGAGCAGCAGCGCCTGTTCGGCGCTGAGGAACAGGTCGGCTTTGTCGGCGGGGTGTTGGCGGCGCTCGCCGATGAACACGGTTGTCCGTCGGACGGAGTCGGCGACCCGGCCGACCAGGTCGGTGCCCTCCTCGACGGGGCTGCGCGGTGCCTGCGGTTCGGCGCCGGAGGCAGTGGTTTCCCTGGCCAGCAGGGCTGCCACGGTCACCGCGTCGGCCGGGGGCGCCCAGTCCGGGGCGTCGGCCGGGTACGGGAGGCCGAAGCGGTGCCAGCCCGTGGGCGACCAGTAGCGGACCGGGACGAGGAGGGCCGTACCGGTGGAAGGGAGGGGAATGCGGAGGGTGCCGTCGGTGGGGGCGGTGAGGTTGTTCTCGCGTACCCAGCAGCGCAGCAGGTTCTCGACGGCCGCCGCCTGAGCCGCGGCGGCCGGATCGGGGTGTTCCAGGAGGTCGCCGGGAACGCCGCGCAGCCGCTCGGCCTCCCGGGCCCCGTCCTTCTGCCGGGGGACCAGTTCGGCGCCCGGTGGGAGAGGGGCCTGCGCGTCGCCGACTCCTCGCTCGGGGGTGTGGGTGCGGCCGTCGGGTGCGGGGGTCGCGTTCAAGAGAGTTCCTCGTGAGGTGGTTCAGGTTCGTGCGGCCGGCGAACCGGGGCGGTGCCGGCGTGCGGTGGACCTCTGGTGTGCGGTGGAGCAGTGGGGTGCGTCGTCGACGGGAGTGGAGGTTCAGGTCGAGGTGATGGGGCGTGGGGTTCGGTTCGGGGGGCCGGGCGGAGAGGGGGCGGGCGGCTTTGGTAGGCGGTCACTGATGATCGGACTGCTCGGTCGGTCCAGGAGTCGATCCGGTGGGTTCGGCTCTGGTTCCGGTGGGGGCGGTCCTGTCCCTCAGGGCACCGGCTGGGGGCTGGTCGCCGCGCCCGGCGGTGGCCCAGTGCCGTACGGCTATCCGGTCCGCCGGGTGGGGTGGCACCGGTCACCGGGGGCGGCATCGGCGGCCGGTTCGTCCGGTGGGCTCCACCCGCTGTGTTTGGTCTCCCCGGTGCCTCGTGGCGCCCGGGCCACGGCGCCCACCGCGTCGGCGAGCCGGTCGAGGACGGCGTTGGCCTGTTCGTCCGTGATGGTCAGGGGTGGGAGGAGGCGTACGACGCCGGCGTGGCGGCCGCCCAGTTCGACGATCAGCCCGCGTCGCAGGCACTCGCGCTGTACAGCGGCGGCGAGTTCGGGAGAGGCAGGGCGAGGGCCGCCGGTGGGGTCCGGCGAGGCTGCTTCCGGGTCGACCAGTTCGATACCGATCATCAGGCCCCGCCCCCGTACGTCACCGACGCAGGCGAACTCCGCTTCCAGGCCCCGGAGCTGGGCGAGCATCCGGGCGCCCAGGGTGGCGGCGCGGTCGGCGAGGCCGTGCTCGCGTACATAGGCGAGGGTGGCCGTGCCTGCGGCCATGGCGAGTTGGTTGCCGCGGAACGTGCCCGCGTGGTCGCCGGGTTGCCAGGCGTCGAGGTCGTCGCGGTAGACCACGACGGCCAGCGGGAGGCTGCCGCCGATGGCCTTGGAGAGGACCATCACGTCGGGGACGACACCGCTGTGCTCGACCGCCCAGAAGCGGCCCGTGCGGCCCACCCCCGTCTGGACCTCGTCGGCGATGAGCGGGATGGAGCGCGCGGCGGTGATCTCGCGCATGCGGCGCATCCAGTCGTCCGGCGCCGGGATGACACCGCCCTCGCCCTGGACCGGTTCGAGGATCATCCCGGCGGGCAGCGGAACGCCGGACTTGACGTCGTCGAGGACGGACTCGGTCCAGCGGGCGGCGAGTTCGGCGCCGCGTTCGCCGCCGATACCGAAGGGGCAACGGTACTCCTGGGGGTACGGCAGGCGTGCGACCCGTACATCGGGCGCTCCCCCGGACGCGTCGAGCGCTCCCGCGGTCATCCCGTGGTAGGCGCCGGTGAAGGCGAGCAGCCCGGTGCGTCCGGTCGCGGCGCGCACCAGCTTGAACGCGGCCTCCACCGCGTCCGTCCCGGCGGGCCCGCAGAACTGCACGCGCGCGCGGTCGGCGAGCCCGGGCGGCAGCGTGCGGAACAGTTCCGTGGTGAAGGCGTCCTTGGCGGGGGTGGCCAAGTCGAGGACGTGCAACGGCGCTCCCGAGTCGAGCACCTTGCGGATCGCCTCCAGCACCACAGGGTGGTTGTGGCCGAGGGCCAGGGTGCCCGCGCCGGAGAGACAGTCGAGGTAACGGCGCCCGTCGGCGCCCTCGATCGTCAGTCCGCGTGCCCGCACGGGCACGATCGGCAGGGCGCGCGCATAGGTGCGTGCCGCCGATTCGCGCGCCGCCTGCCGCCGCAGAATCCCCTCGTGCGCCGCGCGCGCCGGTCCGGCCTCGCGCCGGGCGTGCGCTCCCTCGTCCTCACGCTCCGGGAGCGCCCCCTCGGGCCCGCTCCCCACAGACGCCACCGCAGACTCGGTCGCAGCCACGACGACAGTTCCTCCCGCTGTTCACCGGCGAGTTGGCAAGGGGGCACCGAGCACCGGCGGGTTCCCCATCCGTACCAACGACGCGCTCCGCGAGGGGAAGCGGGTAAGTCGAAGATCCTTGCCGTGACGGAACCGTTGCCGTTCCATCGGATGTCCCCCACAGCGACCGCATAGTGTGTGATGCCGTTCCGAAAGAACACGGTTCGGCGGATCCGCACCAAGCCGCATGCGTGGACGAACGCGTACGAAGAAGAAGACGTACGGCAAGGTCGTACGCCGGGCCGACGACGTACGACACGACCGCGGCGATGTGCGTGACCGCTCCGGCAGCACAGAGTTCGCTCATACCAGGGGGAGTTCAGCCCATGCGACCCATACGCCCGCCCTTCGCCGCTCATCGTGGGAGGGGCGCGCGCCGCAGAACCTCCCCCGTGCTGGCCGCCGTCGGCCTCGCCACCGCGCTCGCGCTGACCGCCACCGCGTGCAAGTCGGGCGACGACACGGCCGCCGACGTCGCCGCCTCCCAGGGCAGCGACGGCAAGATCCAGATCCCGGACGACCTCAAGGAAAAGCTCAAGGATCACGGGATCGATCTCGACCGGTGGAAGAACGGCGCCTGGAAGGACTGGGACAAGGACGACTGGCTGCGCGAGGCCGAGGACTTCGTCAACCCGATCATCGAGAACCTGTGGGACCCGGACCGGATGCGCGAGGCCGAGGAGCCGGAGAAGGAGGTCGACGAGAACGACCTCACCGGTGACCAGGGTGTCACCGACCCGACCCCGAGGGCGGTGGAGGCCGAGGCGGTGCCGGTGACGTACCACGACAACGTGCCCGAGGCGGGCAAGGTGTTCTTCGACTCCCCCGCGGGCACGATGGTCTGCTCGGCGACCGTGGTGAAGGACCCGGCGAACCCCGGCAAGTCGAACATGGTGTGGACCGCGGGTCACTGTGTGCACGCCGGCAAGTCGGGCGGCTGGTACCGCAACATCGTCTTCGTACCCTCGTACAACAACGACGGTATGACGACGGAGGAGTTGGCGTCGGCCACCAAGGAGGAGGTCGCTCCGTACGGCGTCTGGTGGGGTGACTGGGCGCAGACCTCGGACCAGTGGATCGAGCAGGGCGGTGCGACGGGCGGTGACGGCGCGTCGTACGACTTCGCGGTCATCCATGTGACGCCGGAGGAGGGCAGCGGCGGCAAGTCTCTGGAGGAGATGGTCGGTTCGGCGCTTCCGGTGGACTTCGACGCGCCGGCCGTGCCGCAGGTGGAGAGCATCACCGCGACCGGCTACCCGGCGGCGGCTCCGTTCGACGGCGAGACCATGTACCAGTGCACGGACAGGCCCGGACGGCTGTCGCTGGCGAAGTCGGACCCGACGATGTACCGCATCGGCTGCACCATGACCGCCGGTTCGTCCGGCGGCGGCTGGGTGGCGGCCGGCTCGGACGGGCAGCCCACGCTGGTGTCCAACACCTCGATCGGCCCGGTGACCTCGGGCTGGCTGGCGGGCCCCCGGCTGGGCAAGGACGCCGAGGGCGTGTACAACGCGGTGAGCGAGAAGTTCGCCGGCTGAGCGCTCCGCTGGGAGCAGGGTGATGAACCTGCGGGCCGGTGGGGGCTGGTCGCGCCCACGCGGCGGAGCCGCATATCGATACCAGCCATCGATACAGCCCTGCGCCCCTTACGGAGCGCGGTACCGCCGCGGACTTCGCCGAGGCCGCTTGGCGAGGGCTGTGACGCCGGGGCCGTAACCGGTCATGGGTGAAAGGCGGTTGGGTGGGGTGGAGACACCGCGCCCAACCGCCTTTCGTCTCTCCCAGAGCCCCGTCAATAGGGGCGTGCCGTACGGAAGATTCCGGGGGTCAGCATCATGTGTTCCTCACCTCGGCGGCGAGCGCGGCACCGCGTTCTCGCCGCCACCGCACTCCTCGCGGCCCTGGCGGTCGCGGCGACCGCCTGCACCGACGACGGCAGCGGCGCGAACGGCAAGCCGGACGCCGGCCCGACCCCGGCCCGGACCACGAAAACGGACACGAAAACGGACATGGACGCGGACGCGGATTCCGGCGGCAGCCTCGCCGACGCCCTCCCCGACAGGCTCAGGGAGCACGGCATCGACGTCGACGACTGGGCGGACGGCGGCTGGAAGGACTGGGACCGGGACAAGTGGCTCAATGAGGCCGAGGACTTCGTCAACCCGGTCATCGAGGGTCTGTGGGGCCCGGAGCGGATGCGGTCCGCCGAGGAGGCGAACAAGACGGTCTCGACGCAGGACGCCTACGCCGACGAGGGCATCAGCGATCCCGTTCCGGCCCCGGTCGAGGCCACGCCCGAGCGGACGCCGTACCACGTGTACGCCGCCCCGGTCGGCAAGGTGTTCTTCGACTCCCCCGCGGGCGCGATGGTCTGTTCGGGCACGGTCGTCAAGGACGTGAACCACCCTGGCGAGTCCAACCTCGTGTGGACCGCGGGCCACTGCGTGCACGCGGGCGGCAGCGGCGGCTGGTTCCGCAACATCGCCTTCGTCCCGGCCTACAACGACCTCGGCAAGTCCGCGTCCGAGCTGGCCGGCGCCACCGAGCAGGAGATCGCCCCGTACGGCCAGTGGTGGGCGGACTGGGCCGCGACCTCCGACGAGTGGATCGCGGGCGGGGCGGACACGGGCGGGGCGGGCGCCGCGTACGACTACGCGGTCCTGCATGTGCGGCCCGAATCCGGGGCCCGGTCCCTGGAGGAAACGGTCGGCGCGGCCCTGGACATGGACTTCTCCACGCCGTCCGCCTCCGAGGTCGACGCGATGGGCGCCTGGGGCTACCCGGCGGCGCCGCCGTACAGCGGTCTGCGGATGTTCAAGTGCGTGGACCGTCCCGGACGTCTCTCGCTCGGCTCCGCTCTGCCGACGTTGTACCGCATCGGCTGCACCATGACCGGCGGTTCCTCGGGCGGCGGCTGGTTCCGCGTCGTCGACGGGGCGACCCGGCTCGTCTCGAACACGTCGATCGGCCCGGCCGACAACACCTGGCTCGCGGGGCCCCGGCTCGGGGCTGGGGCCGAGCAGCTGTACCGGACGATGAGCAGGGAGTACGGCGGCCGGTAGCGGACCCGGTGACAACGAACCCCCGCCCTCTGCGCGAGGGGGCGGGGGTTCGTACGCAGTGCCTATGGCAGGTCAGACCGCCGGTGCCGGAACGTACGGCGCCAGCTCCGCCGCCAGTTCCTCGTGCACCCGCACGTTGAGCAGCGTGCCCTCCGGGGTGTGCTCCTCGGAGATCACCTCGCCCTCGGTGTGGGCGCGGGCGACGAGCTTGCCGAGCGTGTACGGCACGAGCGCCTCGATCTCGACCGAGGGGCGGGGCAGTTCGTTGTCGATCAGCCCGAGCAGTTCCTCGATACCCTGGCCGGTGCGGGCCGAGACCGCGATGGAGCGTTTCTCGATCCGCAGCAGCCGCTGGAGCACCAGCGGGTCGGCCGCGTCGGCCTTGTTGATCACGACGATCTCGGGTACGCCGGTGGCGCCGACGTCCCGGATCACCTCACGTACGGCGGCCAGCTGCTCCTCCGGCGCCGGGTGCGAACCGTCCACGACGTGCACGATCAGGTCGGAGTCCCCGACCTCCTCCATCGTGGAGCGGAACGCCTCGACGAGGTGGTGCGGCAGGTGCCGGACAAATCCGACGGTGTCCGCCAGCGTGTACAGCCGCCCGCTCGGGGTCTCGGCCCGGCGCACGGTCGGGTCGAGGGTCGCGAACAGGGCGTTCTCGACCAGGACGCCCGCGCCGGTGAGGCGGTTGAGCAGGGAGGACTTGCCCGCGTTGGTGTAGCCGACGATGGCGACCGACGGCACCTTGTTGCGCCGTCGCTCCTGGCGCTTGATCTCGCGGCCGGTCTTCATGTCCGCGATCTCCCGGCGCATCTTCGCCATCTTCTCGCGGATCCGTCGCCGGTCCGTCTCGATCTTGGTCTCACCGGGACCACGGGTGGCGAGGCCGCCGCCCTTGCCGCCGCCCATCTGCCGGGACAGCGACTGACCCCAGCCGCGCAGCCTCGGCAGCATGTACTGCATCTGCGCGAGCGCGACCTGTGCCTTGCCCTCGCGGGACTTGGCGTGCTGGGCGAAGATGTCGAGGATCAGGGCCGTACGGTCGATGACCTTGACCTTGACGACGTCTTCGAGGTGGATCAGCTGGCCCGGGCTGAGTTCACCGTCGCAGATGACGGTGTCGGCGCCGGTCTCCAGGACGATGTCCCGCAGCTCGGTCGCCTTGCCGGAGCCGATGTAGGTGGCCGCGTCGGGCTTGTCGCGGCGCTGGATGACGCCGTCGAGCACGAGCGCGCCCGCGGTCTCCGCGAGGGCGGCCAGCTCCGCGAGGGAGTTGTCCGCGTCCTGCGCGGTCCCCGAGGTCCACACCCCGACGAGAACGACCCGCTCCAGGCGGAGCTGGCGGTACTCGACCTCGGTGACGTCCTCGAGCTCGGTGGAGAGGCCCGCGACGCGGCGCAGGGCCGCGCGCTCGGAGCGGTCGAACTGGTCGCCGTCCCGCTCGCCGTCGATCTCGAAGCTCCAGGCGACGTCCTCTTCCATCAGGGCATCGGCCCGAAGACCTTCGGGGTTGTTCTGCGCGAACGCGTGCTGCGCGGCCTGGGAAGAGAATGAAGAGGAGGTCATTGGGTCCTTACGTCGATGGGGATACCGATGGGTCGACGGACTTCGCCGGTCCTGGTCGGTCCTCGGTCCGTCACTTGCGACAACGTGTGGGGCACCTGTGGAATTCCCGGAACCGGCCCCGGCCAACCCGGAGCCGCCCCCTAGGGGGCACCTGCGGGGGCCGAGCCGCGCCGTCGACCCGACGATGGTCGCACGGCACGGCCCGTCTCGTCATCCAGGTTATTGCGGGGCTAAGCGTGCTGTCCGGCGGACAGGCCCTGGTCCGCCGCCTGCGACGACTTCCAGTCCGGGTGACCGGGCATCGGCGGGGTCTTCTCCTCGTACAGCCAGGCGTGGAAGAAATCGCCCAGGTCGCGCCCGGCGATGGCGGAGGCGAGGTCCCGGAAGTCGGACGTCGAGGCCACCGAGTCGCGGTGGACGCTCACCCAGGCCCGCTGCAGCCGCTCGAAGGCGGGGCGGCCGATCTCCTCGCGCAGGGCGTAGAGGAAGAGCGCGGCCCCGTCGTAGACGTTCGCCCTGAAGATGCCGATCTTCTGGCCGGGCTTGGGCGCCTTGGGTGCCGCCGGCGGTCCTCCGGCGGCCCGCCAGCGGTCGGAGGCGCCGTAGGCGGCCTTCATGCGGGCCTCCATGGGCTTGCCGGCCTTCTCCTCCGCGTAGAGGGCCTCGTACCAGGTGGCGTGGCCCTCGTTGAGCCACAGGTCGGACCAGGTGCGCGGGCTGACGCTGTTGCCGAACCACTGGTGGGCCAGCTCGTGCACCATGATCGAGTCGACGTACCACTCCGGGTACTCGGGGCGGGTGAAGAGCTCTCTCTCGAAGAGAGAGAGTGTCTGTGTCTCCAGTTCGAAGCCCGTCCGCGCGTCGGCGATCAGGAGCCCGTACGCCTCCAGCGGGTACCGGCCGACCTTCTCCTCCATCCACGCGATCTGGCCGGGGGTCTTCCTGAGCCACGGTTCCAGCGCCTCGCGGTCCTTCGTGGGGACGACGTCGCGTACGAGCAGGCCGTGCGGTCCACCGCGGCGCAGCACGGTGGAGCGGCCGATGGAGACCTGGGCCAGTTCGGTGGCCATGGGGTGCTGGGTGCGATACGTCCAGGTGGTGGCCCCGGGGGCGCGGTCCTCCCCGGCGGGCAGCCCGTTGGCGACGGCGGTGTAGCCCTGGGGCGCGGTGACCCGGATGGTGAACATGGCCTTGTCGGAGGGGTGGTCGTTGCACGGGAACACCAGGTGGGCGGCGTCGGCCTGGTTGGCCATCGCGAGCCCGTCGCCGGTCCGGATCCAGCCGCCCTCCTTGCCCTCGCCGTACACGGGGTCACTGGTGTGCCGCACGGTGATCCGCAGTGGGCTGCCCTCGGCCAGCGGTGCCCCTGGGGTGAGGACGAGGTCCTCACCCGCGCTGGTGAAGTCGGCGGGCGCGCCGTTGACCTCGGCCGAGCGCACGGTGCCGTGCGAGAAGTCGAGGTTGACGCGGTCCAGGGCGGAGGTCGCGTACGCCTCGATGGTGGTGACGGCCTCCAGCGGCTTGTTGTTCGTGCCGGAATAGGTGAAGGCGAGGTCGTACGACTCCACGTCGTATCCCGGGTTGCCGAGGTGCGGGAAGAGCCGGTCGCCGACGCCGAGGGGCGTGGCCGGGGCGCCGGCGGCGATCAGGCAGACGGAGACGGCGAAGGCGAGCAGCGCGGCCTTGGCGCGCCGGATCCTGGGGCGCGAGGTTCTCGGGTGGGGGATCCCTTGACGGGGGGTGAGCAGCATGGACCACGGCTACCAGCGCCCGTCCGCTCCACGGCGGCGACGCGCGACGGGCCCACTCGAACGGGGTCGTCCTCCCCCGACCCCTCGGGCTCCCCGGGCTTACTGTGCGGCCGCCGCCTGGTGCTGTGCGCGCCCCACGTCGTACACGCCCGCCACGTTCCGCATGGCCCGCATGAGGCCGGGGAGGTGGGCGGCGTCGGGGAGTTGGAGCGTGTAGGTGTGGCGGACGCGCTGCTGGGTCGGGGGCTCGACGGTGGCCGAGACGATGGCGACGCCCTCCAGGGCGATGGCCTCGGTGAGGTCGGCGAGGAGGTGCGGGCGCTGGAAGGACTCGGCGACGAGCGTGACACGGCACTCCGCGGTCTCGCCCCAGCTCACGCCGACCTCCGCGCGCCCCGCGCTCTTCATGCGCTCCGCTCCGGCGCACTCGACCCGGTGAACGGTGACCGCTCCCCCGCGTACGGCGAAGCCGGTGATCTCGTCGGGCGGTACGGGCGTACAGCAGCCGGCGAGGCGTACGGTCGCGCCGGGCTGGTCGACGACGGCGTTCGCGGCGGCCGGGCGGGCGGCGGGCGGGCCGTCGGGGACGGGGCGCCCGGCGGGACCACCGGACGTACCGGGTGCGGTCGCCTCGGCGGGCTCCTCGCCCGGCGCGGGGTGCGTGGCCAGCCAGCGCTGGATGGCGATCCGCGCGGCGGGCGTGTGCGCGTGCTCCAGCCACTCCTTGGAGGGCTCCGAGGCCGGGTCCTGGCCCATGAGGAGCTGGACGGTGTCGCCGTCCTTCAGGACCGTACTCAGCGTCGCCAGGCGGCCGTTCAGGCGCGCGCCGATGCAGGCGTGCGCGTCCTCGCCGTACTGCGCGTAGGCGGCGTCCACGCAGCTGGCGCCCTCGGGGAGCCCCAACGTGCCGCCGTCGGGCCGGAAGACGGTGATCTCGCGGTCCTGGGCGAGGTCCTCGCGCAGGGTGGACCAGAACGTGTCGGTGTCCGGCGCCGCTTCCTGCCAGTCGAGGAGCCGGGAGAGCCAGCCGGGGCGGGTGGGGTCGGCGCGCTCGCCGTCGCGTTCGGCCTGCTCTTCCGAAGGAGGAGCGTAGGGATTGCCGAGCGCGACGACACCGGCCTCGGCGACCTTGTGCATCTGGTGGGTGCGGATGAGGACTTCGGCGACCTCGCCGTCCTCGCGGGCGACGGCTGTGTGCAGCGACTGGTACAGGTTGAACTTCGGTACGGCGATGAAGTCCTTGAACTCCGAGACCACGGGCGTCATGCAGGTGTGGAGCTCGCCGAGGACCGCGTAGCAGTCGGCGTCCTCGTTGACGAGGACGAGGAGGCGGCCGAAGTCGGCGCCGCGCAGCTGTCCGCGTTTGCGTGAGGTGCGGTGGACGGAGACGAAGTGCCGTGGCCGGATGAGGACTTCGGCCTGGATGCCGGCCTCGCGCAGCACTCCGCGCACGTCTTCGGCGGTCTCCGCGAGCGGGTCGCCGGCACGGGCCGCGTTGTCGACGATGAGCTGTCTGGTGTGCTCGTACTCCTCGGGGTGCAGGATCGCGAACACGAGGTCTTCCAGCTCGGTCTTGAGCGCCTGGACGCCGAGCCGTTCGGCGAGGGGGATGAGGACGTCCCTCGTCACCTTGGCGATACGTTCCTGTTTCTCGGGGCGCATGACGCCCAGGGTGCGCATGTTGTGCAGCCGGTCGGCGAGTTTGATCGACATCACGCGGACGTCGTTGCCGGTGGCGACGAGCATCTTGCGGAAGGTCTCGGGCTCGGCGGCGGCTCCGTAGTCGACCTTCTCCAACTTCGTGACACCGTCGACGAGATAGCAGACCTCCTCGCCGAACTCCGCCCGCACCTGTTCCAGCGTCACGTCCGTGTCCTCGACGGTGTCGTGGAGCAGAGAGGCCGTCAGGGTCGTTGTCTCGGCGCCGAGTTCGGCGAGGATCAGGGTGACGGCGAGCGGGTGTGTGATGTACGGCTCGCCGCTCTTGCGCATCTGGCCGCGGTGCGAGGACTCGGCGAGGACGTACGCCCGGCGCAGCGGTTCCAGGTCGGCTTCGGGGTGGTGGGCGCGGTGGGCGTCGACGACGTGGCCGATCGCGTCGGGCAGCCGGTCGCGGGCCGCCGTGCCGAGCAGCGCGGCCCGGCCGAGGCGGCGCAGATCGAGGCGGGGGCGGCTCTTCCTGCGCTGCGCTGTCGGCGCCGCAGGGGCGGGCGTTACGGCGGGGTTCGTGGCCTCCGCGCTCATGGGCACCTCCGGCTGCGTGGACCGGCGGACGGGTGCCCCATGGCGTACGGCGGCTCAGGGGCTCGCGTCGTTCCCCCGTCCGGGCCGGTGCTTGATGCTACCGAGCCCATCACGCTCGACCGACCGCCTCTCGCCGAGCGTGAAACGGATCACCCATTAGAGCGAAGGTTCAGGGGTTTATGGTTTCGAGTCATGGGAACAGGAGCCGTCCGTGCATTCGAACCGCCCCGGGCTTCCCTGGCTGCGGTTCCGAGCGTCTGAGGCCCCTGGAACTACGAAGCCGAGCCGCCGGACACCCGGCCACACCGCACTTTCCAGCCACTCGGAGCCGGTCTTGGTGACGATCATCACGGCCACCGGAGGCGCGGGGCCCTCCGGAGCCGCGCCGGCGAGCCGCCCGGCGCCTCAGCGCACCGCGACTTCCAGCCACTCCGCGTCGATCTCGCCCTCCGCCACGATGACCGCGGGCCCGGTCATCTCGATCTCGCCGTCCGGGCGCTCGGTGATCACCAGCGTTCCGCCGGGCACGTCGACCGTGTACGTCGCCGGGGCGCCCGTCACCGCCGGGTCGGCACCGTCACGGCGGGCCGTCGCCACGGCCACGGCACACGCGCCCGTGCCGCACGAGCGGGTCTCGCCGGCGCCGCGCTCGTGCACCCGCAGGGCAACATGGCGCGGGCCCCGGTCGACGACGAACTCGACGTTCACACCGTCCGGGTAGGCGGCGGCCGGGCTGAAGGGCGGTGGCCGGAACAGGTCGCCGGCGTGGGCGAGGTCGTCGACGAAGGCGACCGCGTGCGGGTTGCCCATGTTCACGTTCCGCGCGGGCCAGCTGCGCTCGCCGACGCTCACGGTGACGTCCCCTTCGGGGAGGCGTGCCCTGCCCATGCCGACCGTGATGTCGCCCGCGGCGGAGCCGCTGTCGGACACGGTCTTGGCGATATGGACGGTCTTCACTCCCCCGCGCGTGGCGACGGCCAGGTCGCCCTCGGTCACGTGACCGGCGCGCTGGAGGTAGCGGGCGAAGACCCGCGCCCCGTTGCCGCACATCTCGGCGATCGAGCCGTCGCCGTTGCGGTAGTCCATGAACCACTCCGCCTCGGCCGCCATCGCCTCGGCCTCGGGGTGCGCTGCGGACCGTACGACATGCAGCAGGCCGTCCCCGCCGATGCCCGCGCGCCGGTCGCACAGGGCGGCGACGGCGGCCGGGGGCAGGTCGATGGCGTTCTCGGGGTCGGGGACGATCACGAAGTCGTTCTCGGTCCCGTGGCCCTTGAGGAAGGCGATCCGCGTGCTCATGCCTCGATCGTACGGCGTGGGTACGACAGCCCCGGCCCGGCGGGCGGCGTCAGCGCAGCCGGGCCACGCGCCACACGGCGAGCACGACGACCGCGGCGACCACCACGGCGTACATCAGCACCACGCGCCAGTCGGGGCGGCGGCCGGAGCCGCGCTGGGGCAGACCGGGCCATGTGTGGCCGACGCGCCGGGCGGCCATCATGCCCCAGCCGGCCGCGCAGGAGCAGATCAGCAGGCCGAGCATGGCGACCACGGCGCCGCCGTCGCCGAACTCGAAGGCGAGCGGGAAGGCGAACATCAGGGAGCCGACCCCGGCCAGGGTCACGATGGGCGCGAGCTGCCAGATCCGCATCCGGCGCTGGGGGCGCAGCTCGACCTCGACCTCGGGACCCGGGGACATCTCGTCCGGTTCCGGTCCGTCGGCGGTCACGCCGCCCGGCGGCTGGTCGTCGGGTCCGTCGGAGCTCAAGGGGTCCCCGTCGGGGTCCACTCGGTACCCCTCGGGGACCAGCTGGTCCCCGGCCTGCGCGGTGTCCTGCTCCGCGCCCTGTGCGGTGTCACGAGGGCCGGCCTCCATCGCCACGCGCCCTCCCAACTCGGACTCCACTTGGTCGATCGAAGCTTGATGATGGCATGGTGCCGGACGCCCGGATGACGGCCGGAGCGTCCCGATGCCATGACGTGATCAGGCTGTAACCGGTCGTTCGACCAATGACAGGGCGAGCTGCGGAAGTTGTGTGAGATCCGCCGCACCTCCCTTGAGCCAATGCACCCGCGGATCGCGCCTGAACCACGAATCCTGGCGGCGCGCGAAGCGCTTGGTGGCACGGACGGTCTCGGCGCGCGCCTCGCCCTCGGTGCACTCCCCGGCGAGCGCGGCCAGGACCTGCTGGTAGCCGAGCGCGCGTGACGCCGTGCGCCCCTCGCGCAGCCCCTGCGCCTGCAGCGTGCCCACCTCGTCGACGAGCCCGGCCTCCCACATGCGGTCGACCCGGCAGGCGATGCGCTCGTCGAGCTCGGGGCGGGCGACGTCGACGCCGATCTGCACGGTGTCGTAGATCGAGTCGTGGCCGGGGAGGTTGGCGGTGAACGGCTTGCCGGTGATCTCGATCACTTCGAGGGCGCGGACGATACGGCGGCCGTTGCTGGGCAGGATCGCGTGGGCGGCCTCGGGGTCGGCGGCGGCCAGGCGGGCGTGCAGGGCACCCGAGCCGCGCAGGGTGAGTTCCTCCTCCAGGCGGGCCCGGACCTCGGGGTCGGTGCCGGGGAACTCCAGGTTGTCGACGGCTCCGCGGACATACAGCCCGGAGCCGCCTACCAGGATGGGCCAGCGGCCCTCGGCGAGCAGGGCGTCGATCCGCGCGCGGGCGAGCCGCTGGTACTCGGCGACGCTCGCGGTCACCGTCACGTCCCAGATGTCGAGCAGGTGGTGCGGGATGCCGCCGCGCTCCCCGGGCGTCAGCTTGGCGGTGCCGATGTCCATCCCCCGGTAGAGCTGCATCGAGTCGGCGTTGACGATCTCACCGCCGAGGCGCTGGGCGAGATGGACGCCCAGATCGGACTTTCCTGCCGCGGTCGGTCCGACGACGGCGATGACACGGGGGGCGGGGAGTGCGGTGCTCACCGACCCAGTCTCGCAAACCTCAAGGCCTCTCCTCGAACGAGTTACGTGACGTGACGGGTTCGGCTTCGTTGCCTGTTGCGAGGTTCGGACCGCCGGTTTCGAGTGCCGGTGACCCGGGCGACGCAATCGGACGCACCGGGCGACGCGGGATTTCGCCCGCACGAGTAACGTATGGAGTGGATATGGGAGTTTTTGCACGACTCTTCCGGGGTTCCAAGGCCACGGAGGAGACGTCAACCGCCGAGGCAGAGGCCGACACGCAGGCGGCCGAGACCGAGGCGGAGGGGTCACAGGAGCCGAAGGGATCGCCCGAGGCCGCCGCGGCGGAGCCCGAGGCCACGGCGGGCGAGGCCGTGGCGGAGGAGACCGTGGCGGAGGAGACCGGGGCCGCGGACGACGTGGAGATCCCCAAGCAGCAGACCGCCGACAAGGCCGCCGACAGCGAAGCCGGCGAGGGCGCCCGTACCAGTCCGAAGTGACCGACCCGCGCGGGAAGGTGAACCATGGGTCTCCTGGGTAATTTGAAGTCCAAACTCGCCCCGGCCAAGGGCAAGGTCTCGGACCTCGCGCAACAGCACGGGGGCAAGATCGAGCGTGGTCTCGACAAGGCCGCGAACGCGGTCGACAAGAAGACCAAGGGCAAGTACAGCGACAAGATCCACTCGGGTACGGGCAAGGCCAAGGGCGCCATGGACCGGCTCGCGCACAAGGACGACGGCGACACCACGCCACCGCCTCCGGTTTCCTGAGCGCCCTCGCACCGGCGCGGCATCACCTCGGCGGACGGCCGCGGAGCACATCCGGCTCCCGGCCGTCCGCCGTGTCGGGGGCGGTCGGGAGGCGGCGGCTTCAAGAGCCGTCGGAAGCCCTCAGGACCAGGCCGCCACCAGATACCCCACCCCGTACGGCGCGTCCTCGTACAGCAGGGAGCCTCCCAGGCCCGCGCCCTCGGCAGCGCCCGCGAGGACCTGCCAGGGGGCGCGGCCGGAGGCCTTGAGCTCGTGAGCCAACCCGGTGTCCAGTGCTTTCAGGGCCGCGACATCGGCCGAGGCCAGCGCGCGGGCGATCCGCTCGTCGAAACCGGCCGCGCGCTCGTCCAGGTACCCGGGCGCCTTGAGCGTGCGGCACGCGCTGCCGTCGCCCATGACCAGCAGGGCCACCCTCTCGGCCTGCGCGGCGACGTCCCTTCCGGCCTCGACGCAGCGCTCGGCCTCAAGAGGCTCTCCCACGCCGAGCCCCTCGACAGGGGCGTCGGACCAGCCCGTCCGCTCCAGCAGCCACGCGGCGACCGCGAGCGACGGCGGAAGCTCACGGTCCGCTGCCGCCGGGTCCGCCTTGTCGCTGCCGAGCCGTACGTCGAGGTCCACGCCGAAGCCGCAGAACGAGCCCCTCGCGCCCTCCGGGTACGGTCCGCGCCCGCTCTTCTCGGCGGGCCCGACCACGACGAGGCGGTGCGGACGGGCGGCGGCGAGCACCCCCAGCGCATCCGTGCACGCGGCCCGCGCGGCGTCCAGCTCGGGCGCGGCACCCGCGGCGACCTCGGGCACGAGGAGGGGCGGGCAGGGGCAGACTGCGGCGGCTACGAGCATGATCGGCAGCGTACGCCGCGAGGCTCTGTCGCCACATCCCGGCCAATCGCGTCACCAGCCTGTCCGGACAGGCTGGTGAGCCCGCTCAGCGCCCCCAGCGGGCTCGGCGTGCGGCGCGCTTGGCTGCCTTCTCGGCGGCCTTGCGTTCGGCCTCCGCCCGGCGTTGCGCCTCGCGGGCGGCCTCGGCCCGTTTGAGTTCCTCCTCGCTGTCGTACAGCAGCTCGGCGACCGTGAACCGGCAGCCGTACGACCGCATCGAGCCCTCGTTGACCAGCAGGAAGCCCTCGGCGGTCCGGTAGAGGCGGGTGCTGATCGGGTTCAGCGGATGCTGCGGGCCGTAGGAGCGGGCGCGCTTCTCCAGCCGGGCCACGGCCTGTTCCCTGGTGCCGGTGAGGTGCTCCAGGACCGTCGCCGAGTACGCCTTGCGCTCGCCGGTCCCGTCGGTCTCCTCGACGATCAGCCCCCAGCGCTTTTCGGACACGCTTTCCCCCACCCCGCTGTACGACTGCCCTTGCCGTACGACTGTCCTTGCCGAGGTCCCGCCGAGCGCTGCCTCAGTCGCAGCCGCAGCCCGGTGCCGCCGCCACCGGAAGCGGCTCGGGGGCGCCGATCTTCGGGAGGCCCAGCATCACGCCCGCCGGCTTGGCGGTCTGCGCCGCGTTCCGCTTCTCCCAGGCGTCGCCCGCGCGCGTGCGGCGGACGTCGAGGACGGTGCCCTCGGCGAGGAGGTGGTGCGGGGCGGCGTAGGTGATCTCGACCGTGACCACGTCGCCGGGGCGGACTTCCTCGTCCGGCTTGGTGAAGTGGACGAGGCGGTTGTCGGGGGCGCGGCCGGAGAGGCGGTGGGTGGCGCCGTCCTTGCGGCCCTCGCCCTCGGCGACCATCAGCTCCAGGGTGCGGCCGACCTGCTTCTTGTTCTCCTCCCAGGAGATCTCCTCCTGGAGGGCGACGAGACGCTCGTACCGCGCCTGGACGACCTCCTTGGGGATCTGCCCGTCCATGGTCGCCGCCGGAGTGCCGGGGCGCTTGGAGTACTGGAAGGTGAACGCCTGCGCGAAGCGGGCCTCGCGGACGACGTGGAGGGTCTGCTCGAAGTCCTCCTCGGTCTCGCCGGGGAAGCCCACGATGATGTCGGTGGTGATCGCGGCGTGCGGGATGGCGGCGCGGACCTTCTCGATGATCCCGAGGTAGCGCTCCTGGCGGTACGAGCGGCGCATCGCCTTCAGGACCGTGTCCGAGCCTGACTGCAGCGGCATGTGCAGCTGCGGCATCACGTTCGGCGTCTCGGCCATGGCCGCGATGACGTCGTCGGTGAAGTCGCGCGGGTGCGGGGAGGTGAAGCGCACGCGCTCCAGGCCGTCGATCTTTCCGCAGGCCCGCAGCAGCTTGCTGAAGGCCTCGCGGTCGCCGATGTCGCTGCCGTAGGCGTTGACGTTCTGGCCGAGCAGCGTGATCTCACAGACGCCCTCGGCGACCAGGGCCTCGACCTCGGCGAGGATGTCGCCGGGGCGGCGGTCCTTCTCCTTGCCGCGCAGTGCCGGGACGATGCAGAAGGTGCAGGTGTTGTTGCAGCCGACGGAGATGGAGACCCAGGCGGCGTACGCGCTCTCGCGCCGGGTCGGCAGCGTCGACGGGAAGGCTTCGAGCGACTCGGCGATCTCCACCTGCGCCTCTTCCTGCACGCGCGCGCGTTCCAGCAGCACCGGCAGCTTGCCGATGTTGTGCGTGCCGAACACGACGTCGACCCAGGGGGCCTTCTTGACGATCGTGTCGCGGTCCTTCTGCGCCAGGCAGCCGCCGACCGCGATCTGCATGCCGGGCCGCTTGGCCTTCATCGGGGCGAGGCGGCCGAGGTTGCCGTAGAGCCGGTTGTCCGCGTTCTCGCGTACGGCGCAGGTGTTGAAGACGACGACGTCGGCCTCGCCCTCGCCGGTGCCCTCGGGGGCGCGTACATAACCGGCGTCCTCCAGGAGACCGGACAAGCGCTCGGAGTCGTGGACGTTCATCTGACATCCATAAGTGCGTACTTCGTATGTCTTGACGCCCACTGCCTGGCTCCGGTCGCTGCTGCTGGTCATTCTGAAAGCTTAAGGCAGCGCCGCTCCGCACCGGTCGGCGGTGTGCGGAGCGGCAGGGGCCCGTCAGTCCTGGCCGTCCACGGCGTCGAGCACGGTCTCCGGGATCTGTACGTTGATCAGTTCCCCGGAGCGCGGGTCGACGGTGAGGGCCCGGCCGGGCTTGCGGCCGCGCAGGTGGGCGTGGGCCAGGCGGGCGCCGATGAAGTCGCCCTCCAGGACGCTCTGCGGGCCGAGGAGGACGCCCTTGCGGTGCCGTTTCAGTGCGCTGAGCCAGCCCATGGCCCCCGTCATGGTCTCGGCGGTGGCGGCGATGACGATGCCGATGCCGCGGTCCCTGCCGGACTGGGCCAGGGAGCGCAGGTTCTGGTCGATGTCCGGCAGGACGAACAGATCGGCGTCGTCCACGACGACCACCCGGGGGCCGCTGCCGGACTCCAGTGCCTCGGTGAACTCCTCGACCGTGGGCTCCGTGGCGGTGATCAGCCGTACTCCCGGATGGTTTTCGAGGGCACGCAGCGGCGACTCCCGGGGGGCGAGGATCACCAGCCGGGTGCCGGAGGCGAGCAGCGTGACCGCCAGTGACGCCAGGGTGGTGCTCCGGCCGGAGCCGGGAGGGCCGACGACCGAGAAGGTCGGTGAGGTGTCCCCGAAGTCCACGCCCACCGGGGACACCTCGTCGCCGCCGAGGCCCAGCAGGCCCCACATCGGTCGGCGGAATGCGTCGGCCACCTTCTCGTAGGCGTCGGTGAAGGTCACCTTCACCGGCAGCGTGCCGATGCGGGCGGGCCTGCGTTCCGCGGGGAGTCCGGCGTCGCGGCGGGTCGCCTCGGCGCCGATCCGGCGCAGGGCCTCGGCCTGCTCCTGGCCGCCGGCGCCGGGGGCGAGAAGTGCCACCTGGATCTCGGTGCCGCCGTCGGAGGTCCAGCCCCGGCCGGGCTGGATGATGTCGGGCATGTCACGCGAGCGCTTGCCGACGACGTGGTAGTCGGTCCGGTCGTTCAGGCGCAGCAGCAGCTTGTTGTCGTTGAGCGCGGTGGCCCGTCCGGACAGCAGTGCGCGTTCGGAGGTGGCGACGACATGCAGGCCCATGGCGGCGCCCTCTCTCAGCAGCCGGTTGAGCTGCTCCACCAGGCGGCCGCCGTTGTGGTCGGCGACGGCCTCGATCAACGCGTCCCAGCCGTCGATGAACAGCATGATGTGCGCCGGGCGGGCACCGGCATCCACCATCCCGCGCAGCTCGGTGAGGTTGCTGGCGTGCTGCTCCGTGAGGAGTTCCTGGCGCCGTTCCACCTCCGCGTCGAGTCGGGCGAGCAGCCGCTCCAGCCGCTCGATGTCACCGCGCGGGACGACCGCGCCGCAGTTGGGCAGCACCCCCAGGGCCGACAGCGCGCCGCCGGCGAAGTCGATGCCGTAGAGGTGGACATCGGCGCTGGGATGGCCTTGGGCCAGTGCTCCGGCCATGGTGCGCAGCACCTGGGAGCGGCCGGAGCGCGGGATGCCGATGACGTACAGGTGTCCGAACTCGGCGAAGTCCAGGCGGACGGGGAGCTGTGCCTGTGCTTCGGGCAGGTCCGACATGCCCCAGGAGACGGGGGCCAGGCGGGCGCCGCCGGGTTCCTCGGGCTGCGGCAGGTCGTCGATCAGGACGTTCTGCCCGAGGGCCGGCAGCCAGGGGCTGGGCTGCGGGGCGCACCCGGCGAGTTCCGCCGCCTCGGACAGCGCCTCCACCAGCGCGTTGAGGTCGGTGGGAACCTCGTCGTCCGCCGTGCCCTCGGCCGTGTCGCCGTCCGGCTCCCCCTCGGCCGTGCCGGGCGGGCCGACGGCGCGGCCGAGGCGCTGCCAGTGGAGTTCGGTCCCCCAGATCCGGGGTTCCTCGGCGGGCCGCTGTTCCTGGGGCGCGTTCGCCTCCACGGCCCCCGGGGCCTCCGTGGGCGGCTTCACGCCGGGCCGGGGTGTTCCGGCGAAGGCGGTCTGGAAGGGGACGACCGTGCCGTGGCCGAGGCGGGCGAGGGCGCGGCCGGGGGTGGCCGCGGAGATGCTGACGGCGTCCTTGCTGTCGATGACGTCCTGGCTCTCCGAGGCATCGGTGACGCGCAGCGCGATCCGCAGATTGGTGTTGGCCCGGATGTCGGAGTTGACCACTCCGGCCGGGCGCTGAGTGGCCAGGATCAGATGGATGCCCAGGGAACGGCCGCGCTGGGCGATGCTCACCAGGCCGGGGATGAAGTCCGGGATCTCCCGGTAGAGGGTGGCGAACTCGTCGATGACGATCACCAGCCGGGGCACGGGCAGCAGCCCGGGGTTGCGGCGGCGCATGCCCTGGTACTCGGGCAGGTCCTTGGCGCCGGCCTCGGCCAGGACGTGCTCGCGGCGGGTCAGTTCGGCCCCGAGCGAGGTCAGCGCGCGCTGCACCAGGTGGCTGTCGAGGTCGGTGACCATGCCGAGGGTGTGCGGCAGGTCCACGCAGTCCTTGAAGGCGCTGCCGCCCTTGTAGTCGACCAGGACGAAGGTGAGTTCGTCCGGCCGGTTGACCGCGGCGAGCGCGGCCACGAAGGTCTGCAGCAGTTCGGACTTGCCTGATCCGGTGGTCCCCGCCACCAGGCCGTGCGGACCGTCCTTCACGAGGTCGAAGGAGGCCGGACCGTCGTAGCCGGCGCCCAGCAGGACGCCGGTGGACGCGGGCCGCTGTGTCCAGCGTGCGGCGACCAGCTCGGCGCTCGGCTGCGGCAGCCCCAGCAGGTCGAGGAGTCCCACCTTGGTGGGCAGGCCCTCGGAGGCGTCCGGGGTGACGTCGCGGATCGGGGCGACGCCCCGGGCCACGCGTTCGCACCAGTCGGGCTCGACCAGGTCCGGCCGGATGCCGGGGATGTCGGGCTGTCCGGTACGGCGCAGGATCAGCCGGTGGTCCTCGTGGCGGACCACGGCGGTGCATTCCTCGGGCAGGAGCCGTTCCTCCTGGTCCAGGCAGAGCGGGAAGATCCGGACCGCGGGGCCCTCCTTGAGGATCGGGACCACGCCGGGTACGTCGCGCAGGCGCCGCGCCCCGTCCATCACCACCAACACGTCCGGTTCGCTCAGCAGCGCCTTGCTCATGGTGGACTCGGCGGCCCGCTGGCGGGTGCGCAGGGTGGAGACCAGTTCGGCCACGCGGTTGGCCACCGTCTCCGGGTCGTTGCCGATCAGGGTGACGGCGCCGACGCGGGTGCCGGGCAGGCCGTCCCGGGAGTGCGGGAGCCAGCGGGCCCAGTGCCAGGAATCCTGCGAGGCCTTGTCGGTGAGGACGACGATCCGCAGGTCGCGCGGGGTGTGCAGGACCGCGGCCTGGGCCGTCATCCAGCGGGCCAGGGCCTGGACCGGTCCCGCCGCACCGGCCAGGCCGACCACACCGCAGTCGACCAGGTCGACGCTGACCGGGGCGTCCGGGATCGTCCAGTGCACGGCGGTGTGGTTGTCCTCGCGGGCGGTGTCGTCGATGCCGAGCAGGGACGGCTGCGGGGCGGTGCCGATGCGCAGGGCCAGGTGGTCGGGGTCGCCGCGGCGCCGTTCCCACAGCCGGCGGCCGGGGCCGACCGCCCACAGTCCGGCCACCGCCGGGTCGGGCGCGCTCTCGGTGCGCAGCCGCCGCTCGGTGGCGACCTTCTGCCGGACGTCCTCCTCCAGCGAGGCGCGGCGCTGCCGGTAGACGCGGGACTTCTCCTCGTAGTCCTTGCGTGCCTGCCGTCGCCCGGTGATGTAGTTCGCGGCCACCAGCACCGGCGACAGGAACATGAACATCAGGTAGAAGTACGAGTTCCAGAAGAGCATCATGCCGACGCCCATCACCATCGGGGCGAGGGCCACCAGCAGCGGAATCGGCCTGCGCCCGGGGGGATCGGGCGGTCCGGGCAGCCGGAAGCGCTCGGGGGCCAGGTGCGGCAGGATGCGCGGCGGCCGGTTGTAGTCCAGGCCGCCCCCGCCCTCGGACGGCACCACCGCCGCGTCCCGGGGGGTCGGTTCGGCCAGCCGCAGCAGGTACGCGCCGACGGACAGCTCCGCGTCGACAGACCAGAGCGCCCAGCCGTCGGGGAGTTCCGCGCTGTCGACAGCGGCGTCCTCCGGCGCGTCGGCCTCGGCGTCTTCCTCGTCCTGCTCCGCGAGGGGCAGCAGCGGAGTGTTGGGCCTGCCCCGGTGCTCCGGCGGCTCCGGTACGGACAGCTTGGCCGGGCCGCCTTCGGGGAGCTCCACGATGGTTGATCCGTCCGGGCGCACGGTGACCCGGATGCCCTCGCTCGGCATGCCGCGGCCTTCGAGGGGTACGGCAGCGTCCTCCAGCGGGCCGATGCCGTGGGTGCCGAGGCCGAGCGGGTGCACCCGGCCGGCGTCCGGGCCGCCCACCACCTGGAGTTCGACCACCGGTGAGTGGTCCACCCGGTGCGGCTGCGGCATGGCGGCGCGCTCGGGGCCGTAGGCGGTGGCGGCCGGTGGCTGCGGGGCGCCGAGGGCGACGACGCTGCCGTCCATGAGGGCGGTGCCGGCCAGCGGGGTGCCGGGGGCGAGGGGCTCGTCGCCCAGGTAGCAGGCCGGGGCCGGTCCCGCTGTGGGCGGCGGGGCCCCGGTCTTGTCGGTGTCGCCGGTGCGCAGTTGAGCCAGGTGCGCGGCGACGTCCTCGACGGGGGTGCCGGCGGACGCGCTGAGCAGGACGTCCTGGCGGCCGGTGGCGTCGCCGTCGGCGACGGTGGTGATGAGGAGTTTCACTTCTCCCCTTGGGGGTGGTTCGGCGGGGTGGGTGGTTCGGGGCGGTGCTTGTGCGGTGCTTGTGGTGCGGGGGTGCTTGCGGTGCGTGGTGGAGGGCCGTCGGGCGCTTCGAGGGTTCGAGATGCGGGATGCGGGGCGGCCCTCCGACGCCGTGACGCCGTGACGCTGTGACGCTGTGACGCCGTCCAAGCGGGTCCGGGGAAGCGCGGGTACGTGCTCTCGGTGCGGCGAGAGCACGCACCGGGCGGCGTGGGGGCGTGCCTGGACTTCCCCGGGGTCGCTCAGTCCTCGCGCCTGCCGGAGGAGGCCGCGGTGGTGCGTTCTCGGGCGGCGTCCGGTTCGGCGAGCAGGTCGGGGCCGGTGGTGGTCCGGGGCGGGGCCGTCGCGGTGGCGGTGGTCCGGGGGGTGGGTTCCTGGCGGGTCTCCTGGAGGTCGTCGGCTTCCTGGCGCGACCGGGACTCCTGGAGTTCCCGCGCCCGACGTTCCGGGGAGCCCGGTCCCTGAGAGCGCGGCCGTCGCGGTGTCGCCGTACCCCGGCGCGGGCTCGCCTCACGGCGCAACCGGCGGCGGTCCGCCCGGACCGCGGCCGCGACGGCTATGCCCAGCGGCGCGGAGTCCGCGTCCAGCCCCAGCTCCGGCGCCACCACCCGGCCGCGTGCGTCGACCCGGAGGGCCCAGCTGTGCCCCGCCACCCGGCCGTCGGCCAGGCAGACGACGGCACCCGAGGCGGCGAGGGCACTCAGCCGCCGTGCCTGCTCCGGGCTCGGGGCGGCGCAGACGACCACGGTCGTGGCGGCGCGGCCGGATTCCCCGATCCCGCCGCTCTCGCCGGTTCCTCGGGCCTGCCCGATCTCTCCGGGCTCTCCGGGCTCTCGGGCCTCGGCGATCCCCTCGGGTTCCGAGGCGGCCGCCTCCAACTCCCGCAGCGCCGTGTCGAGCCGCTGCCCCCGGTGCTGCGGATGGACCCCGTCCGCGACGATGACCGAGGCTCCGCTGCCGGGCCGGTCCAGCTGGGCGGCCAGCGCCTGGAGCAGCCGGGTCCGGGCCCCGAGGTCACCCTCGACGGTGATCAGCCGGGGGCCGGCGGCCAGGTCGAGGTGGACACAGGCGTGGTCCGCCATGCCGACGGCGACCGGCAGCGGACGGGCGTGCGTACCGGACCGGGGCCTGGCCTCCGGCAGCGTGTCCTCCTCCGCCAAGGGAAGCTCCCAGCGCTGCGGGCCTGTCTCGTCGGAGGTCTCCCAGGGAGCGGGCGGCTCGGGCAGCCGGCGTGCGGCGATCTGCACGGCGGCGCGGCCGGGTTCCGTCCGTACGGCGTAGGGCACGGCCCCGGGTGCGTCGGCCAGGGCCCCTCCGGCGGCGTCCAGCAGCCGTCGGACGAGCAGGCCGTTACGGGGGGCGGCCAGCTGACGGGCCAGGGCGCGCACGCCGCGGCGATGGCGCCGATAGGCCCGCAGCGGCTCGCCGAACGCCCTCCGGGTCAGGGTCAGCTCACGACCGACGCGCCGCCGGAAGCGCCGCCAGCCGCCCCGCTTGCGGATCACATGCCTCAGCAGCAGAAAGAGCAGCAGCAGGACCACCACGGCCACGATGATGACCGTGAGCAGCGAGTCGTTGGGCTTCCCCAGCGCGATGACAGAGAGGGCCGATCCATGCACCGCGTACGGGCTGATCACGCCGGGAGTGCCGGGAGCGCCGGGAGAGGTCAGGTCGGCGGTGGTGGGGCCTGAGCCGTTCAGCTCGGGAGGGGCGAAGTCGGGGGCCGCCGGGCCCGATCCCGGCGTGGCAGGGGTCGTGGGGGCGGGGCTGGTCGTGCCGGTGGCGGCGAGGTCGAGACCGGTCAGGTCGGCGGTGGTGGGGCCTGAGCCGTTCAGTCCGGGAGCAGCGAAGGCAGAGGCCGTCGGACCCGATCCCGGCGTGCCGGGAGGCGCGAGGTCGGAGCGTGTCGTGCCCCGCATCGGCGTGCCGGGAGTCGCGAGGTCGGGTGCGGTCAGGTCGGGCGCAGCCGGGCCGTCGGGGCCCGTCGTGGCTGTCGTGGTCATGCCGCCGTCCGTACGTGCTGTGGGTGCCGGCGGCGCAGCTCCCGTATCGCGTGATGGGTCCGGGACTTCACCGTTCCCGGCGGTATGCCCAGGGCGCTCGCGGCGTCGGAACCGGTGCAGCCGAGGACGTAGACGTAGAAGAGCACTTCGCGGTGGGGGTGCGAGAGCCGGGAGAGGGCGTGGACCAGGAAGCGGCGCTGGACGGCCTGGCGCATCGGGTCCACGGGGTCGACGTGTTTCTCCAGTGTGTGTTCGTGCTGGATCTCGGCGTGTGGCCGCTCGCGCCGGGACCAGTCGATCACCAGGTTGTGCGCCACCCTCATGAGCCAGGCCCGGGAGGGCGTCCAGTCCGGCGGCTGGTCCGTCGTGCTCAGCCAGGCGCGTACCAGCGTCTCCTGGACGAAGTCCTCGGCACGCTGCCGGTCGCCGCGCAGCAGACCGGACACATAGCGCAGCAGCGGACCGCGATGTTCTTCGTAGAGCCTGCGGATGGATCCGTCGCCGGGGGGCGTGGCTCTGTCGGCGTCGGGAGGGCTCGCGGCCGGAGCGGGGCTTGGCGTGGTCGTTCTCATAGGTTCCCCCAGGACCGGCAGCGACTTGAGCCGGTCCGGGTCGGGCGCCGCGTATGCGGCGTGAGCTGGGCAGGGCTGAGCACGGGTACCCGAGGTGCCCTCACGCTTCACGAGTGGAAGGGGAGGTTCACTTGAGGTGGGAGTCTATGAGGGGTTCTGGAAGTTTCAAGGGTTCCTGAGGGGAACCTGAGGTTACTGATGAGAACGAGATCCGGCTGAGCGTCCTCTGAGACAAATGACAGCTGAACGACAGCTCGGCTTGTGGGAAAGCACAAGGCAGGGGCGCCGGCCCTGGGGGGAGTGATGGGCCGGCGCCCCTGCGGGTCAGGGGTCGGCCGGAGGGGGGAATCCGGCCGGCGCCCCTGCTCGGGGTGGACCGGGATCAGCTGGGGATGCCGCCGGCGATCTGGCTGTCCAGGTTGTTGACGGCGTTGGCGATGTCCCGGAACTGCTTGGAGAACTGGGTGATGTTGTTGACGGCTTCGGTCAACGACTTGTTGAAGTTGGCGTAGGACGCCTGCATCTTCGGGCTGGTCGCGGTCAGCAGCATGCCGCCCTGAAGAAGGTTCTCGACCTCACCCTGCAGGGAGGTCAGCTGGGGGACCAGCGTGTCGCTGACGGCGGAGTCGAGCTTCTTGGCAGTGCTCTCGATTTCCTCATCGTCGATGACGTTCTTGGGCATGGTGCACCTCGTTTTCTGTTGCCGTGCGTCCGGTCACGACCGGCCGGAGCACAGGGTGATGGTGGTACTGCTGGCCGCGCACCGGTCGGTTCGGTACGCGACAGACCCGGCGGCGCCGGAAGAGATGCGCGCAGGGAGCTTTGGGGGGTGGGGAGGCGCGGGACGGGCCGCCGCCCCACGTGGGGTCAGCGCCAGGGCTCGTGGAGGTACCCAAAAGTAGGACCCAGGTTGCTGTAGCGCTCGTGCTGGGCGGTGGAATCCTTCAGGTACCAGGTCCCGTCCTCGCGCCTGAGCCAGATCTCCTCGATCTCGTTGTTCGCGCCGACGACGAGGCGCCGTCCAAACTCGTTCTCGCTATAGATCGTGACGACCTTCAGGACGGAACCGTCGGAGTCCGTGTAGTTGGTCCGGGTGACGCCGTCCTGCAACTGGGTCGTCTCTCCCTCGGAGTAGGAGCCGGCCGGGCGGCCGTCCGGGCCGACGAGCGGGTTCTCCACCGCGAGATACGCGGGAGGCCTGTCCAGCTGCTGCTGGGCATCCTCCTTGCCGGCCGGCGAGTTGAAGTAGGTCTCCTTGTCCATGGTGAGCACCCACTCGCCGTCCCGCTGGACCCAGATCTGGAGGGTGTCCTTGCCGGTCTCGTCGGTGACCCAGCGCACCGGCCCATCCGTATAGATCTTGGTGACGGAACCGTCCGAGTTCCGGATCGTCGTCACGGAGTCGTCGTCGCCCGACGGCAGCCGACGGTACGTCTCGGAGTAGGTCAGCCCCGTGTTCTTGTTGGTGACGGTGGTCGTCGTCTCGACGGGCTCGCCGTTCTTGTCGAGCTTGATCTCATAGTTCTCGTCGAGCTCGTACGAGACCGTCGTGGTGCTGTTGTCGTCCTCGATCGTGTGGCCGTTCGGCACATAGGCCGGACCTCCCAGATCGTCCGGCCCATCGCGCCTTCTCAGCAGCGGGTCGCCCTCGCCGCTCTCCGGGTCCCACTTGTAGTCGCGCAGTTCGTCGTACTTCTCGCCGACGTACTTCTGGAGGTGCTCCTGCCTCTTCTGCAGGGGCTCCTCCTCTTTGCGCAGCGCTGCCTGGTCTTCCTCGGCCTCCACCTGGTCCTGCCACAGGTCCTCCTGCCGGGTCCGGAGGTCCTTCCACTCCTTGTCCAGGGGAGCCTGCTGTTTCTGCAGGTCCTCCCGTTGCGCGTCCAGATCCTCCCGGGCCTTCCGCACGGTGTCTTCGACTTCCTGCTGCGTGGACAGTTCCAGGGCCCGCAGGTCCTCCTGCTTCTTCAGCAGTTCGGCCTGTCTCTCGGTCAGAGGCTCCTGTCTGCCGACCAGAGCCTTGCGCTCCTCGTCCAGCTCCCGCTGCCGCTCACGGAACGGATCGAACGCCTTCTGCTGGTCCTTCTGTTCCTGCTCCAAGGCGTCCCACCGCTGCTCCAGCCCCTTGCCCTCCGTCTCCCACAGGTCGTCCCGTTCCTTCTGCAGGGCGTCCTGTCTGCCCTGCCAGGCGTCGATCTCCGCCCGGGTGACGTTCCCCCTGCTCAGCAGGGCGTCCCGCTCCCGCCACAAGGCATCCTGTCTGTCATCCAGGGCGCCCTGCTTGGTGTCGTAGGCCTGCTGATCCAGCTCCAGGGCATCGGCCTTCTTCTGGAAGGCCGCGTCCAGTTCCTCACGGAGGGCCTTCTCGTCCCGCCAGATCTCCTGCTGCTTCCGCAGGATCTCCTCCTGCTCCTTCGCCAGGGGCTCCGCGCCCTCGCGCAGGGCGTCGTACTCCTTCTGCAGCTCCGCCCGCTTCGCCTGGAGCTCTGCCTCCCGCTCCGCCAGGAGATCCTTCTCCTCCTGCTGGAGCCGCTGCTGCTTGAGCTGGAGCTCCTCCTGCACCTTCAGCAGGGGCTCCTGCTTCTTGCTCAGCTCCTCGTGCTCCTTGTCGAGGGCTTCCTGCCGCTTCTGCTGGTCCCCCAGCCGTTCGTCGATCTTCCGCTGCTTGACCTGCAGTGCGTCCCGTTCCTTCTTCAGGCGTGCCTGCTCGACCTTGTAGTGGCCCTCCAGGGTCCTGATCTTCTCCCCGCGCCGCAGATCGTTCAACCGCTGGTTGTACGTCTCGTTCTGCCGGCGGGCATCCCCCCGGACCGAGTCGGTGATCTGCTGAGCCGCGCCGGCGGCGAGGGACGCGTCCTGGTCGTAGAAGGCCTTGCCCGCCCGGTCGAGGAGATCCCCGAGGTCCGTCATGACCTGCCACGCGTCACGGAACGACTTCTGCCAGGCGCCGTAGAAGTCCTCCAGCGCCTCGGCCGTCTCCCGGCGGGGGCCGATGTCCCCCGCGGCGAACGTCTTGTCCGTCTGCGAGGTGACGTCCAGCTCATCGCGGAGGTGCCACAGATGGCGCGCGAGGACGGTCATCAGGTCGTAGTCGTAGGAAATACGAACCATTTTGTTCCGCCCTTTCTTCGGGAAGCCGTTTCCTCGGGAAGCCGTTGCGGAGCGGTCTGTGCTGCGCCGAGGCCGTCGGTGTCGGGTCGCCCTGTAGACGAAGACGCGGGTCCGGATGGTTCAAAGAGATTTTCGACCGCGGCGCACCGACCAGCAAAGACTGTGGCGTGCGTCACTCTTGTGAACTCTCGGTCCGTCCCGGTACGTCTGCCTTGCGTACCGCGGCACTCCCTCTCGCGCGCTGAAACCGGGATGGGCCGCCGCACCGCACCGCGCCGCACCGCGCCGCACCCACTGTGGCGTACGTCACGCCAGTGAACTGCCGGTCCTCCGGACTACGTCACCAGGACGCTGACACATCCGTGCGACCTCAAGTCCTGGACCCCGTGGAGGATTCCTTGGCCACCTCCGACGAGTGGAGCAGAGTCGGACACTCCGGAAATCCGGTGACGGGAAACCCGGGCGTCGTCGACGGCATCGCCAAAGAGCTGCGCGAGCTCAGTGATCTGGCCGGCCGGGTCAGCCGCGGCCTCGACTCCCTGCTGGCGAAGGCCGAGGACGGAGGCTTCGAAGGGCAGACCGCCGACGCTCTGCGCAAGTACGTCAAGAACGAACTCAAGACGTTCATGGCCAATGTCAACCGTTCCTTCGACATGGCGGCCACGGCCACGGCCCGGTACGCGTGGGCCCTCGGGGAAGCGCAGGACGGGGCGGAGAACGCCGCGGACACGGTCGCTGCACTGGAGCGGATTGGTGGGGAGCCACTGGCCGCGGACGATCCGGAGCTGACCAGAGCGCGGGGTGACGTGGACGCCGAGGTCGGCTCCGCCCGAGCCGAGGCGAAGATCCTCGAGGACACGCTGTACGAGGCGGCCCGCCTGGTGTCGCGGCCCATCAAGAAGGTGAAGAAGAGCTTCTGGAAGAGGTTCGTCTCGACCTTCTTCAAGGTCCTGGAGATCGTCACGCTGGTGCTCACCCTCCTCGCGATCGTCTTTACGGGCCCGCTGGGGCTGGTGGCCTTCGGACTGGGCGTGGTGCTCTTCATCAAGGCCCTGGTCGACTACGCCTCGGGCAACGGCAACGCCCTCAGCCTGGGCCTGGCTTTCCTGGGCATCCTGTTCCCGTCGACCAAGGGCCTCACCACCGTCGGCGGGCTGGCCCGGCTGCTCACGTCGGGAGGGAAGGCCCTGCGGGGCGCCATGGGCGCGAGCGGGCGCCTGCTGCTCCGGAGCGGCGGCAGACTGTTGTCCTCGCCCGGCAGACTCCTCAGCGTGACCGGCCAGGGCCTGGTCAGGTTCGCCGGGGGGTTCGGCAGCCGGACCGTCAGCGGGCTGTCGAGTCTGCCCCGGGTCATCTCCAAGGCACCCGGGATGGTGGCGTCCACCCTGAGGTACATGGGCGGATTCGTCCGGAGCAGCTGGCAGCAGGGCCGGTCCGCGCTGATCCGCGACTTCTATCAGTCCACCGCGTTCGTCGGCGGCAACATGGCCCTGCGTGTGGGCGTCTTCACGATCATGAGCATGGGCCGGCTCACGGTGTCCGCGCTCCTGCCTATGAGGTACTCGGAGATCGCCCGGTTCGGCTACAGGGGTGCCTTCCGCATGGGCTTCCTGGAGCGCGGCCTGCACTGGGGCTCGCGGGGCAGCACGGTCACCAGGGCGGGCACCCTCGGCGGCGACCTCGCGGGGCTGACCGGCAAGGGCCGCAACCCGAGCGGAAACCTGCGGCCGGTGGGTGACAGGGACGCCGACAAATTCGCCGTTCCCGGGACTCCGGAGTTCAACAACACCCTCGACGAGCTGGCCGACATCACGGTGACGCCGGTCACGGCACCCGGTACGCGGGGATTCAGCTCCCTGACCGGCGCGAGGCCCATCCAGTTCTCGGGCCGTCTCGACGATCTGGGGAGCAGGCTGACCAACCTGGACCCCCTCGACACGGTGGGGCTGCCGGTCGGCACAGCCCCCGGCGGACAGCGGCTCAGCGTACTGAACACCGTGAACGGCCGACTGGGCGACGAGCTCATGTCCTCGCGGCTGCGCACCACGCTCACCACGTTCGACCCGTTCAACCAGTTCGACGAGTTCGGCGCGCCGATCGCCCCCGGGGCGCCCGTCACCCTGCCGCCGCGGAACGCGGTCGACCAACTGCGGGACCTGGACACCCTGACGGGCCTGGAGCGCACCCCGACCGGGCTGCTCAAGCCGCTCGACGACCTGACGGACCTGGCGGACCTGAGCATCGACGGCAGGCTCGGAGGCCTGAACGAGTTCCAGCTGCGCCAGGTCCTCGACGGCGAGATCGACCTGGTGAACGTCACCCCGGACGGGGTGGTCCTGCGCGTCGGGAAGACCGACCCGGTGGACGTGCGGGTCCAGATGAAGGACGGGGTGAGGGTCGACGTCCTCGGCCCGGCCGACACCCGGGTCCCCACCCTGAGCTCGACGACGGGCCCCGGCCGCCTGGAGGACCTCGGCATCAGACTCGACGACCTCACCCGCCTGATCCCCGACACCACCGACGGCTCGCGCACCGCACGCGAACTGATCGGTCTGGGTCCGGGCCGGACGGACCTCGTCGCGGCGCCGGTCACGACGAACCCCTCGTTCACCCCCCTGACCCTGCGGGACATCATCACGGGCGGAGCGACCGGCAAGCTCGCCACTGACCGCTTCCAGGCCTGGATCCGTACGCAGTCCGCCCAGTTCCAGCTGGACACCGCCGGCCGCAGGCTCACCGAGGTCACCGAGCTGACCGACGTACCGCCGCTGGGCCGTGCCAAGGCCGAGCTGGACCTGAGCGCCGCGCAGCTGGACTTCAACAGGGCCCGTATCGAGTTCGACCGGCTCGGGATGAACCTGGACACGGTCCGCCGGGACATCACGGTGATGACGGCCCGCGTGGACGGTCCGGCGGCCACTCTGCCCACCGGTGAACTGCGGCTGCTGGACGACCTCGGGCGGCCCACCGGTCAGTGGATCACCATGGAGCCCGGGCAGAACATCAACTGGGTCCTGAGGACGGACTCCGGGGTCGTCCCCGACGTCAAGGTGGAGATGGTCGACGGCGTCTTCACCGTCACCGCGCCCGACGGCGTCGTCGCCAGGTTCGGCGCGGACGGCAGGCCCGCGCTCGGCGACGGCCTGCTCCGGCTGAACCGCTTCGACGCCCCCGCGCCCCGGATCGATACGGTGCGGCTGGATCCACAGCAGTTCACCGGGGTGCCGAGCCTACGGACGGAGTGGGAACGGACGCCGCTGGAAGGCGGCGGATTCGCGTTCGCCGACCCGGCGGGGGACGTACGCCTGGTGTTCAGCGCGGACGACGTCCTTCAGTTCCGCGACATCCGGACTCCGCTCGGGGACAGCTTCCTCCGGTTCGACGCCAACCCGGCTCCGGGCACGATGCCCCGGGTGGTCGGCATGGACGGGCTGCCGCTGTCAGGCCGTGTGGTGGTGGTCGAGCCGGTGACGGGCGCGCTGGGCGTGGTCACCGGTGCGCGGATACAGACGCCGGACGGCTCCTGGGTCGGCCGGTTCGACCTGGACGGTACGCGGCTGTCGGAGGACGTGGCGCTGTCCGGCCTCACCGACGGTCCGCCGGCCGGGGCGCGGCTGACCACGACGTTCACGCAGCTGCCGGGCGGCGGGGTGCTGCCGTCGTTCCGGTTGACCGTGCCGGGGCTGGGCGACGGTGCCTTCTCCGTCGGACGGCTGGAGGGAAGCCTGGCCCAGCGGCTGCCCGGCGGGTTCACGGTGACGGACACGGCGACCGGCGCCCGGTTCGTCTTCGACAGGGGCGGCCGGTTCGTGGAGCTTCCGGTGGACGGGACGCCGCCGATACGGCTGGACACGTCCGGGGGGACGCCGCCGGAGACGACCGTGGGCCCGCCGACGAACCTCGACGCCCTCGGCGGCCCCCTGTCCGAGCGCCTCCCGCTCACCGCCGTCCCCGGGAACACCGTCCTGGACGACGCCGCCACGGATCTCACCGGACTGGGTTCGGCCGGCGAGCGCGTGACCGTGGAGGGCCTGACCGTCCCGGCCCCACCCCGGGTCGCTCCGCCGCCGGCTCCCGCCCCGCCGCCCGTTCCCGCCCCTCCCCGCGTCGCCCCGCCGCCGGTTCCCGCCGCTCCCCAGCTGCACGTGCCCGACGTACCGCCGGTGCCACGGCCCGCGCGGGCCGTGGCACCGGGATTCGAGACGTCCTTCCCGGCTCCCTCCATCGGTACGGAGAGCGAACTCAGCGGGTTCGTCGTCGCTCTTCCGGAGAGCGCGGACAGAACCTTCGCCTTTGTGTCGAAGGTCGGCACGGACGAACCTCTGGTCCTGGTCACGAAGGACATGAGCAAGGGTGGGTACCAGAACCCCGCGCAGCTCACGATGGCGCAGCGCGGCAACTGGAAGACGCACACCGTGGAACTGGTCACCTATCCTTCGCGGTTGGGCGACGAGGTGGCGATCGGCACCCGCAACGACGCCACGCAGTTCCTGCTCGACGTCTTCAAGGACCGGCTCGGCGTCCACAATCACAAGCCGCTCGAGTCGATGATCAGCCCTGACGGGCGCTTCGCGTTGCGGGTGACGAACGACCGGCACGTCATCGCGGCCGGGACCGGCCTGCAACTCGACGAGCTGTCCTCCGTCTCCATGCCGCCCACCGGGCAGCAGGCGACCATCGGCATCAGGGCCGTGGACTTCGGCAGCAGCGTCACGAACGAGTTGAAGGTGCTGGCGGACAACGCCCACTGGTACAAGCCCGCCTTCCGGAACGACGACGCGCTGCGGACTGCGCTCTCCAGGGAGACGCTCGACGCGCCCGTGCGGGTGGAGAACGCGTACACCTATGTGAAGTCCGTCATCGACTTCACGTCCGACCTGGTGAACAGGCACGGCATCGCCATCGAGGACTGGGCCGGAGCGGCGCCGTACCGCGGGCTGACCGATCCGGTCGTGAAGAACGAGTGGGGTGTGCTGCCCCGGACCAGGCCGAGCCTGGTCCTCGACTCCCTGTCGCCCGGCGACCGCGCCATGACGCTGAAGCTCCTCCGCGAGACCCCCGCCATCGGTGACGAGTCCATCTGGAAAGCGGTCAAGCAGTACATCCTGAACGGCAACGAGGTGGCTGGACGCGGCATCAACAACGCCACCATCGGCGGGGAAAGAGCTCTGCTGTTCGAGTTCCGGTCCGTCCCGGACCAGCTGAAGGGCGTCGTACCGACGGAGAAGGCCCCGGTCGTCGTGGTGAGTGACCCCTTGGCGGAGCTGGGGAGCAACAGGGCGGCCGCGGTCCAGAAGATCAACAAGTTTGTCTCCGGGCCGGAGAACAAGGACGCGTTCGCGGACTGGTACCGCGCGGAGTTCCCCAAGGATCCGAACGCGGCGCGGATTTATCAGAACAGGGACGCCGACTGGATCCTCAGGACGGCGGCGGCCCGTCACAAGTCCGAGTGGATCAGCCTGCACCACCCGCGGACCTGGCAGGAGATCACCGCGAGGCCCGTCTTCGTCGAGCCGCCCGCCTCCGCCGTCTCCTCTGCTCCGCCCGTGACCCCCCACGTCGGCGCGGGGCCGCTGCCCGACGAGCTGGGGCGGCCGGTGTCGCTCGTCGGCGGCCCGGATGTGCCGGTGGCTCCTCTGCAGCGGATCACGCAGGCTCCGATGGTGGACCTGAGCGGCGCCACCGCCCTCAGGCAGCTCCTCGACTCGCCGGTCTCGCCTGCCTCCCCGGTCTCCGCGGTCCGGGAGGTGCCGCTGTCCGGGCTGGACGAACTGACGGGGCTGCGGCTGCGGGTCACGGAGATTCCGGCGACCGATGCCGCCCCGGCGTCGGTCCGGGTCGAGGTGCTGGACTTCACCGCCCCGGGCGGCCCCGTGCGGCTGCCGGATGCCCCGGTCACCGTCCGCGAGGGCGGCGGATTCACCGCCACCGGCCCGCAGGGCGGTGTGCGCTGGCAGTTCGATGCCCTGGGGAACCTGGAGTACCGGGAACTGCCGCTCTCCGGCACCGACTTCGCTCTTCGCTTCACCGACGACGCCCTCAGTCCGATGCCGCAGGTGGTCGGCCGGGACGGAGTTCCCCTCCGGGGTGCTTCCGTGACACCGGTCCGGGACGCGACCGGCGCGCTGAGCGAGCTGACCGTGCGGGTGCCCATGCCGGGCACGGACGGTCTCACGGGGGTGTGGCGGTTCGAACCCGGCGGCCTGCTGCGTCAGCAGGAGCTGCCGCTGACCCTGCCGGGCCTCGACGGCCCGTCCGGCCTGGGCGTCAAGGTGACGATCACCCCGGGCGCGGGCGGGACCACGACCAAGGTGGTCGAACTGACCGGCCCGTCGCACCTCACCGGATCCTTCCGGCTCACCTCGGTGGACAGCTCGCTGGCCGGGCGGCTGCCGAACGGTTTCACCCTCAGCACGGCCACCGGCAGCCGCTTCCACTTCGACGCGGGCATCCGCCTCGCCGTCCGGGACCTGCCCGCACCGGACGGCTCCGGTTTCCTCCGCTTCACCGAGGGAGCCGCGCCCGGCACCCCGCCGGTCCGGCTCGACGAACTCGGCAGCCTGCCGGACGTCGGTCCGGCGGACGCCCGGGCGCGCTTCGACGAACTCTGGACCAGGCTGGGCGCGGAGGGAGAGCCCCTGTCCCCCGCCGAACTGGACCGCCTCATGGGTCCGGACTCGCCGCGCACCGACTCGCTCTCGGAACTCAGCGACATGTCGTCGGACTTCGACCTGGCGGACCTCCAGGCACGCCTCGACCGCCTCAGACGGATGGACGATGAACCCCTGTCTGCACTGGACGGGTCGCTCTCCCGCGCGGACGAACCGACCGGCCTCACCGGGCCGGGCCCGGACGGACCCCCTCTGCACCTCGACGAACTGAACCCCCTGCCCTTGTCCGGTGTGGACGAGCTGGCGGACTTCGACGTGCGGCTGACGCGCCTGCCCGCGGCCGACGCGGCACCGCAGGGCTCGTACCGGCTGGAACTGGTCGACCGCACCCCCGGCGGGGCCGGGCAGGTGCGCGCGTCGGACTTCACGGTCGAACTGCTCGGCGACAGCGGCAGGTTCGCCGTCATCGACCCGACCGGCACCACCCGGTTCACGTTCGGCCCGGAGGGCCGCTTCCTCGGGCGCGAGACCGCCCTCGTGGCCGAGGGGCTGCCGGCCGGACTGCGGCTCCGTGTGACGATCGGTCCCGGAGCGGACGGAACGGGACGCACGGTCGATCTGCTCGGCCCCGCCGGCGCCGCCCGCTCCATCACGGTCACCCCGACCGGCGGCACCCTCGCCGCGCGGCTGCCCGGCGGCGTCACCCTCACCGACACGGTCACCGGCTCCCGGTTCCACTTCGACCACACCGGCCGCCTCGCCTTCCGCGACCTGCCGGCCGAGGACGGCTCCGGATTCCTGCGCTTCACCGAGGGAGCCGCACCCGACACCCCGCCGATCCGGCTCGACGACCTCGACGACCTCGACGACGGCATCAGGGCGGGCGAACGCCTCACCTCCGGCCCCGAGGACGGCGTCCTGGGCAGCATCGATCTGGCGCGCGTCTTCGACCGTACGCTCGACGAGGCGTCGGGCCTCCGCACCCTCCCCGAGGGCACGCCGGCCGACCTGTCGGACATCGGGCGGGCCATGGACTTCCTGGAGCCCGACTCCCACGTCGTCCAGTCGCTGGACGTCCCCGCCGTACATCGGCTCGCCGACGACGCGGCCGCAGACCTGAACCGGTTCGGCCTGCGCCCGGAGCACCTCAACGACCAGCTGCGGAACCTGACCGGCGAGACCCGTCTGGCGCTGCGGCAACAGGCCGTCACCACCCTCGGCGACTACCTCAACCTGCCGCTGGCGACCCGCCTCGACGACCTCCAGTCCGTGGGCCAGGGCGGCGCAGGCCGTGTCCTCGGCGACTTCACCGTCACGCCGACACCGCACGGCGGCCCCGGCGGCAGCCGCTACACCGTCGTCCACAACCCGTCGGACGTGACCCTGGGCTTCGGCCCGAACCGCGAGCTGCTCTACCAGGAGGTGTTCCTGCGGGGCGGCCCGAGCGACCTGGACGGGCTGAAGCTCGGGATGACCGGCCGTGCGGTGGACGGCGGGCCGTGGACGCCGAGTTCGCTCGACTTCGTGGGCGGCACACGCACCTTCACCGTCACCGACCTGGCCCCGACCGCACCGCACGAACTGCGCGGCGGCTTCACCGTCACCGACGCGGCGGGCACCACGAGCCGGCACTACGGCCCCGAGGGCGTGCAGGTCCTCCGGGACGTCCAACTGCCCGGCGACCGGGGCGTCCTCCGCTTCGACGCCGGCGTCCCCGACGGCGTACCGCAGGTGCTGGACTCGGCGGGCCATCCGCTCCCGGGTCTGCGCACGGAGTTCCTGGACGACGGCCGGATCGCCCTGATCCCCACCGGAAAGGGCGCCCAGCCGCTGGAGCGCACGGTGTTCGACCCGTCCGGCACCCTGCTGGAGGAGACCGTCGCCATCCGCGGCAAGGGCGGCGTGCCCACCGGCGAGTACTGGAAGATCGACCACGCCGCCGGCACGGCCGTCCGCACCGACGTCTCCGGCACCCCGCTCACCGGCCGCTTCGACACCGCCGCCGTGGAGAAGTCCCCCACCGGGCAGTTCAGGCTGACCGGCGCCCAGCCGGGCAAGGTGACCCTCTTCGAACGCGAGACGTTCAGGAACGGCAACGTCCTCCACCTCTCCCGGGACCGCTTCGGCCACGCCCGCTGGACCGAGTTCGACAGCCCCGGCAACACCTTCCGGCACGGCGAGCGGATCGCGGACCCGGACCAGCGCACCTTCCACGACCTGCCGACCGGTTCCTGGCGGCGCCCGATCAACAACTCCGGCGACGTCAGGACGTACACCAAGGGCATCGACGGCGGTCTGGTCCGCGCCGAGAAGGGGGCGGACGGCCACTGGACCTGGCAGCGCTTCGACAAGGTGGGCGCCGAGTCGCTGTCCGGCACCCGGCACTGGAGCTGGGACCACGTCGGCTTCAGGGACACCTTCCTCGACCCGGCCACCGGCGTGGAGACGGTGGCCCAGCGCCGTGGCCGGACCTGGCCCTTCGGCGGCGAGCACGGCTCCCGGATGTACCAGGAGCACGCGGTGGTGCCCGGTCACGCGCCCGCCGGGGGCCGGACCGACGCGGGCACCTACACCGGGTACGGCGCGTTCAACGCCCAGATCGAGAGCCTGGAGACGCTGGCCGACGGCGGCAGCCTGCTCGTCAAGCGGTACGCCGACATGCGCCCGCCCGCCTTCCTCTGGAAGAGCGCCGCGGGCCGCAGCCCGTTCGACGGCTTCTTCCGCGACCTGTTCGCCGGTGACTCCCTGCACCGGGTCAGCCACTGGACCCAGACCGCCGCCGACGGCACCCAGGTGACCGGCGTCCGGCTCAACCCGACCGGCTCCAACTGGGTCGACATCGACCAGTACGGCCGTTTCGTGCGGGAGACCCGCAAGCTGGACAACGGCAACGTCATCGAAGTCGGGCGCAGCCTGGAGGACCCGAAGCAGTGGGCGCCTCTTCCGGAGTACCGGGAGGGCGGCTCGTACGAACTGTCCTGGCGGGACACGACGAGCGGCACCACCGGTACCCGGCACGTCGACGGCACCGGGCAGTGGAAGGACGTCTTCACCGACGAGCTGGGCGTGGACCGCGTACGGCTGCGCAGCGAGGGCCGGGGAACCCGCGAGTACCTCTTCGAGGCTCCCTCCACCGCGGACCTGGCCGTGCGCGACAACGCGGGCGTCTGGGTCGACAGGAACTCCCTGCAGCACATCACCGGCCGCCGGGACCTGATCGGCGGCCAGGTCGTGGAGTCGTCCGGCAGCCCGTACCGCACCAGCTGGACCTGGCGGGCCTTCTCCACCGAGGACCCGGCCACCGTCGTCGCCGAGGGCGTCCGCAAGCAGAACCGCGGCTCGTTCTACTCGAAGACCTGGGACGACTCGTTCGTCGACCTCGACGGGCTCGGCAATCCGGTCCGGGAACGCAACGCCACCGACGTCGCGGGCTCCTGGGTCGACGCCGTGAAGCAGCCCGACGGCGGCTGGAAGTGGACGAAGACCGCCGCCGACGGCACGGTCCACTCCGAGGGCACCCGCGTCTACGACGACTTCGCGGGCGGGCGCTGGCGGGACCTCGTCGACGGGCAGACGGTCAGGCAGCGGGGCGGCGGCCGGGTCCGCGAGTTCGACTACGAGATCGTCACCCCCGAGCGGGCCCCCGCCCTGACCACCACCGGCTCCCTGCGCGACCTGCTCGCCCAGGCGGCCCGCCAGTTCGAGCCGCCCACGACGGTCCGGGTGAACCCGGAGGTCTGGAAGGAGTACGACCTCGGCAAGGTGTTCCGCGAGCGGGTCGCCGTGGACGGCACCCCCGGCCGGTACCGCGAGGTCGACAAGCAGTGGGGCCAGTGGCGGGAGTTCCAGGACGGCCACCTGGTCGAGCAGCGCACCTTCACCGGGCGGGTGTGGAAGACCGACGCCTTCGGCCGCTGGAGCACCTCGGGTCCGGCGATGCTCCCCGAGTACCTGGCCGGGGCGCTGCCGAGGATGGGCGACGAGGTCGGCCTGGCGGGCGACCGGGGCTGGAAGCTGATCGGCCGGGAGACCGACTTCCGCGGCGCCGAGATCGAGGCGCTGGGTCTCCTGCGGGAGGTCCAGGACCCCTGGCACGGGGTGTTCCAGGGGGTCAGGGAGGGGGTGTCGGCCGAGATGCCGGTGTGGCAGCGCGAACTGCGCGCCGCGCTCACCACGTTCAGCACCGGCTTCATCACCGACGTCACCAGCAGCCTGGCCGTCACCGCCGCCACCAACGACGGCAAGGTCAAGCTGGAGGACTTCTACAAGGCGCTGCTCACCGGCACGATCAGCGGCACCTTCAACGGCGGGCTCAACGTCCTCTACAACCGCACCCCGCTGGGCTTCCTCAAGAACAGCATGGGCGCGCGGGACTGGGGCGCGCACCCGAAGGTGTCCATGAACTCCAACACCGACGACTGGGCCACCGACTGGGCCGCCCAGGAGAAGCCCACCCGCTGGCGCAACGCCACCTACGCCAACACCGTGGGCATCGGCACCAGCGCGCTGAACGGCTTCGTCGCCAACGCCATCAGCGCGGCGGTCTTCGGCGTCAACGGCCACGAGACCAAGGGCGCCGACGCACTCCTGGCCGGCCTGTGGGGCGCCGGCTCCTACGCCTTCTCCGGTGTCACCACCGGTCTGGCCAGGAACGCCTTCCACCTCACCACCGGCGCCCGGGTCTTCCACAAGGGCGGCCTCGGCGAGCTGGGGATGACCTGGACCGAGTCCTTCCTGGCCAGGTACACCAACTACTGGATCGCCCAGGCGGGCGGCAACGACCTGTCCACGCCCAACCGCTCGTTCCCGCCCCCGCCCACCACGGAGTCGGGAACAGGGCAGCAGCCTGCTTCCGACCCGGCCGCCTCGTCACTCTCGTCGCTCACCGACGGATCGGAGTTCCCGTGATCCCCACCGCCACCGTGCACCGGGTCGCCCCCAAGGGCCGCGGCGCCCACCGCAGCATCGCCGCCGCCGTGCGCGCCGCCCGCGACGGCGACGAGATCCACATCGCCCCCGGCGAGTACGTCGAGCTGCTCACCCTCGACCGTACGGTGCGCCTGCTGCCCGGGAACGGGCCGGACGGGCCGCGGCATGCCGTACGGCTCCTGGCGGCGTCCCCCGGACGGCCCGTACTGGAGGTCACCGCGCCGGGTGTGCGGGTCGAGGGCCTCGCCCTGACCGGGCAGGACCCGGGGCTGCCCGCCGTGCTGGTGAGCGGGGGCGGCCTGGAGCTGGACGGCTGTGACGTCTCCGGCGGCCGGGTCGAGGCGGGCGGCGACGCGTCCCTCGGCCTGACGGACTGCCGGGTCTCCGGGGCGGAGCTGGCCGCCGTGCACGCGGGCGCCACGGGCTCGGCGCGGCTGACGCGGGTGGTGGTCGAGGACGTCGACGGCACGGGGGTCGTCGTCGGCTCCTCGGCGGACGTGGAGGCCACGGAACTGACGGTGCGCCGGGTCACCGGGTCCGGAGTCCGCGTCCGTGGAAGGGCCCGGACCGTGCTGCGGGACTGCCGGATCTCCGGCCCCGGCCGCAGCGGGCTGCTGGTGGAGGACGACGCGGCGGTGACCGCGCTGGACTGCCGGATGGAGGAGACGGCCGCCGAGGGTGTACGGGTGCTAGGCAGCTCGCCGCGTCCCGAGGGGGCGCCGCGGCGCCGGGAGACCGCCGACGGCGGGGTGCTGCTCGCGGGCTGCGAGGTGCTGCGCACCGGCACGGACGGGGTCGCCGTCTCCGGTGGGGGCGATGTGCTGCTGCTGAACTGCCGGCTGCGGGACGGCTCGGGGCCCGGGGTGAGCGCGGAGGGCGACGGGCGGGCCGAGCTGGTGGACTGCCAGGTGGACCGGGCGCACGGCTCGGGTCTGGTGGCCCGCGGCACCGCCCGGCTGTCCGCCGAGGGCACGTCGGTGACCGGCAGCGGCGCGAACGGGCTGCTGGCGGGCGACCGCTCCGAGGTGCGCATGGGCACGAGCGACCTGACGTCGTGCTCGTTCAGCGCGGTGCACGCCTGCGACGACTCCCGGGTGACGCTCACCTCGTGCCGTATCGGGTCCACGCCGGAGCACGGCATCCGGGCCACCGACCGCGCCGGGCTCACCGTCGAGGGCGGCCGGATCACGGACTGCGGACTGTCCGGGGTGCAGATCGACACCGAGGCGGACGCGCGGATGCGCGGTCTGTCCGTGGTGCGCGGACGGGCCGGGATCATCGCCGAGTCGACCGGGACGGTGGTCCTGGAGGAGTGCGACGTCGCGGACGCCGAACGGTCCGGGATCTCCTGCGGGACCGGGACGGCGCCGGTGCTGCGGGACTGCCGTATCACCGGCACCGGCACGGCGGGCCTGGTGATCGGCGAACGCGCCACCCCCAGTGTCGAGGGCTGCACGGTACGGGACGCGGCCGGCTCCGGCATGGTCGTGGGCCCGCAGTCCGAGCCCCGGGTCAGGTCCGTCACGGTGGCCCGCACCGGGAAGAACAGCCTGTTCGTCGGGGAGAAGGCCCGCGGCACCTTCGAGGACTGCGTCTTCGCCGGGGCGGGCAGCGACGGTACGGCGTTCCCGGCGCTGCATGTGTCGGCCGGCGGCGCGCCCGTGCTGCGCGGCTGCCTGGTCCGCGACACCGAGGAGGACGTGGCCCTGGAGAAGGGCGCCCGGCCGGTGTTCGACGACTGTCTGTCCCGGGACGTGAAGAACGCGTCCCTGCCGACCGGCGCCGAGCAGGCGCTGTCGGCGGCCGGAGGCCCGGACACGGCGGGCACCGGGACCACCGCGCGGGAGACCGAGGCGCCGCCCGAGGACACCCTGGACGACCTGCTCGCCGAACTCCAGGGACTGGCCGGTCTCGACCGCGTCAAGCACGATGTGTCGTCCCTGGTGAAACTCATGCAGATGGTGCGCCGCCGCGAGGAGATGGGCCTCGCCCCTCCCCCGCTCAGCCGCCACCTGGTCTTCGCCGGCAACCCGGGCACCGGCAAGACCACCGTCGCCCGGCTCTACGGCCGCATCCTGGCCGCCGTCGGCCTGCTGGAGCGCGGCCATCTGGTGGAGGCCGACCGCTCGGCGCTGGTCGGCGAGTACGTCGGCCACACCGGCCCCAAGACCACGCGCGTGTTCCAGCAGGCCCGGGGCGGGGTGCTGTTCATCGACGAGGCGTACTCCCTCACTCAGTACGCCGGGTCCAACGACTTCGGCCAGGAGGCGGTCGCCACCCTGGTGAAGCTGATGGAGGACCACCGTGACGACGTGGTGGTGATCGTCGCCGGATACCTCAAGGAGATGGAGGCCTTCGTCCGCTCCAACCCCGGTCTGGCCTCGCGCTTCAACCGCACCCTGCTCTTCGAGGACTACGGCAGCGCCGAGCTGGTCACCATCGTGGAGCACCAGGCCGCACAGCACCAGTACGAGCTGAGCCCGGCCGCCCGCGAGGCGCTGACCTCGCGCTTCGACACGATGCCCCGGGACCGCGGGTTCGGCAACGGCCGTACGGCGCGCCAGCTGTTCCAGGCGATGACGGAGCGTCAGGCGTACCGGGTCGCCGAGCTGGCTCAGGCGTCGGAGTCCGACGTGATGACGCTGAAGCCGGAGGACATCCCTGAGGCCGTTTAGGACCGGACGCCCGGTACCGCAGATCCCGTAGCCCGCAGATCCCGTACGACCGCACCGCACATCCACGTGCTTCCGACCACACATCCACCTGCTTCCCGCAAGGGACGACCCCGTGAGGACCGACTCCATGCCGCACACGCCCGATCGCCCGGACCGCCGGGAAGGCGATCACCAGGAAGGCCGGTTCGCCGACCTGTTCGCCCGGAAGGCACGCACTCCGCTCCGTGGTTTCCTGCCCGGCCGCCGGGTCTGGAAGGCGGTCGGCGGCTCCGCGGCCGCGGTCCTGGTGATCGCCGGGTCCGCCACGGTCGTCTCCGCCATCGACTGGAGCGGCGGCGACTCCGACACGGTGACCACGGCGGCCGACGAGGAGGCCACGGAGGAGAAGCCCGCTTCCGGTGACGACGAGCAGCCGTCGGCCGGCCCTTCCCCGGAGGAGGACGGCGACAAGCCGGCCCCGGAGGTCGTCTACGTCCCCGTCTCGGGCGGGGCCGGAGCGGGAGCGGCTCAGTCGGGTGGGTCGGGTCAGTCGGCTCAGGAGCAGTCCGCGGCGAAGTCCGACTCGGCCGACGCCACCGGAGGAACGACCGGCACCAGCGGCGGCACGGGCACGACCGGCACGACGACCGGCGGCAAGGAAGGACAGAGTTCCTCCACGCCGTTCCAGGACACACAGTCGCAACCGGCGACGGACTACCTGTGGGCCGACGGAAACGTGGACCCGGACTCCAACGACTACTGGGACCAGAGCTCCATCACCGTCAAGAGCACCACGGCGCTCACCGAGTTCAAGGTCGTCCTGCGCGTCATCCAGACCGGCGGTGTGCAGCACACCGGCTTCTGGAGCTCCCTGGGCGACAAGGTGAACGTGGCCCAGGCCGCCGACAGCACCCAGCTGGCGTACGTCGTGACACTGAAGACGGGCGTCACGCTCGACCCCGGCACGTATGTCCTCCAGTTCCAGTACAACCACGACCAGGGCAGGCGCGACGCGGGCCGCGACCGCTACAACGTCAACGCCACCTCCGCGGACTCCGTCTCCGAGACCCGCAACGGAGGCTTCTGAGGGGGTCCGCTCAGCTCGCCGTACGTCTCCGCCAACGTGCCCGGCGGCTCAAGGGCAACCTTGAGCTGGAGAAGCGGTACGAGGGGCGCATCCGGCGGGCAGCACCTACAACGAACCCCATACCAACCTCACCGGAGCGGAAGCGACCATCCGCAACGCCCTCTACGGGGACGGCTTCCAGCGCGGAATCCCTGGCCGACGGCGGGGAGGCGCTGCCGCCGGGCGACACGGGGACGGGCGCGGCTTGGCCTCCGACGAGGAACCGGCCTCGGGCAAGGGCTCAGCGTCTCTGATCAGCTTAGGTATCCCATGTCAGACGTAGTGTCTGGCACGGGATTCCCATCGTGGCGGGGTGGCGTGGGCGTGCAGGTGGAAGCCTGCGCCCAGTGCCGCTCCTCGTGGCCGGTGTCGGCCGGATGGGGGTCTCCCCGGACGAAGTCCGGGGGAGGGTGTGCTGATCGTCGTCACGCCCTGGTGCCGGTGGGCTGCGCGGGGCAGCGATCTCCGGCCCGTGTGAGCGTGTCCCTCCGGACGCTTGCCCGCCGGACCCGAGGGGCCGGTGGGGGAGGGAAGGTCACGCATTCGATCTGCGCGCTCGCATACGACGCCGACGCCGGACACCCGGCATGAGGCCAACGGACGACACATCACTGCGGATCCCAAAGGAAACACGTGAGCCCTGAGCGAGGGCTCGGTCCCGGGCAACGCCCCAGCGTCAGACTCCATCCCGGCCCCAGGCAACAGCCCGACCTACGGCGTCGAATCAACCTCGGACGTCGGCCCGGCCCCTGGTCCCCGCTCGGCTCGGCCGACCGCCTGCTCCGGATTCGGCATGCCACCGGTCCCTTCGATGCTCGCCTGTGCGTCCACGTCACCGGAGCGACCCGAACTCCCGCTCATCCGGCGTCGGTCGGCCGCGCCGGGCGGCCGTACTCGATGCGGGCGAGGGCCACGGCGCCCCGGCAGCCGTCCGGAACCCAGTGCATCTGGAGGCCGAGCGTGCGCAGGCGGCCGTCGAGGAGTTGTGTGAGCGGCCCGTCCGGGCCCAGCAGACCGCCGGTCGCGACGATCCGCTCGCCCGGCCGTGCCCCCAATGCCCGTACCGTTTCGGTCAGCCGGTCCGCCGCCTCCCGCAGGATCTCCTCGGCGACAGCGTCCCCGGCGCGCGCCGCCTCGGCCACCAGCGGAGCGAACCGGGCCAGCGTGATGGGCGGCTCGCCCATCACAGCGGGCAGGACGTGCCGCCGGTAGGCCTCGCGCTGCTCGCGGGACCACTCGGTCGGCGCCTGGGCCGGAGGACGATCACCTCCGGTCACCGGGCCGTCCCCACGGTCGACGCCCTCCGGCTGCACCACGGCCCGTGTGCCGGATGGCGAGCCGTCACCTCCGGTCCCGTACACCGAACCACCACCGCCCGCCCCGTACACCGAACCGCCACCACCCCCGCACGGCAACGCCTCCCCCGGCACCCCCAACTCCCGCCCGATCACCCCCGCCAGCACCGTCCCCCTACCCCGCCCGTCCGCCATGCGCAGCGCTGCCCGTACCGCGCTGCGGCCGATCCAGAAACCGCTGCCGTCGTCGCCGAGGAGCCAGCCGTCGCCGTCCACGGTGACCGTGCACCGGCGCCCGCTGATGCGGATGGCGATCGCGCCGGTGCCCGCCACCAGGGCGAGTCCGTCGGCGGGGGCGCCCGGCGCGGAGGCGAAGGCCGCCTCGATGTCGCTGCTGACGAGGACGGACTGTGCCGCGATGCCCAGCCGGGCCAGCGCGGCCGTCAGGGCGGACAGGGCGTTCCGTCGCCCGGGCTCGTCCGGCGAGGTGCCCATCGCACCGGCGAAACCGCCCGCCACGGCCATGACCCGGCCACGCGCGGCCGCCGGCACCGCCCGGCCGACGGCCTCGACGAGGTGGTCGGTGAGCCGCGGTACCGGGACGGTCAGGACGTTCCCCGGTCCGGCCGCGCCCTCGCCGAGCACGAGCGTGCCTTTGTCCTCGGCGGACGCGAGGAGGGCACGCGTACGGGTGCCACCGGCGTCCAGGCCCACCACCAGGTCCTGGCTCAATTCATTGCTCATCGCCGACCATGGTGGATACCGCCGCCCTCGTTGTCGATCGACACGAGCAGATCGGGGCGCAGCGACCGGAGCAGCTCGGTGAGCCCGCGCACCCGGTCCGCGTCGCGCACGTGGCGAGCGTGCTCGACGCGGGCCACCTCGGGAATCCTTCGGTAGCCGTGGCCACCGGCCCCTGACCGATCGCGCTTCCGGGTGGCCGGGCCGGCGGTACACGCGCCCCGCCACCCCTCCCGTTACCGTTCCTGAAGACTGAGCGGGAGTGAGTCCGATCAGCCGCACGCCCCGAACGGTCCTGGGCGCTCCCCCACTGCCTTAAGGGCGTGGGAGGTGCCCCCAGGTCCCCGGCGTACTCAACCCCGGGGCGGCGACACGCATCCCGTGCGTGGTCCGGGCCCGGGAGGCCCCCGCGGCCGGAGGCCGCTGATGGACCCTGCCCTGCGCGACCCGGCCATGTGGGTACGGCCAGAGGCGACGGGAAGGCCCCGAACCATCTCTCTGGTGGAGCGGGGGCCCCGCACGCCGGCGCCGTACCCGGCGTCCCAGATCGCACGATCACGTCAACCCGGTCGGCCCAGGGCGCCGCAAGCCCACGAGCGGACCATCACACGAGCGGACCATCACACGATCGAGCTAACTCAACCTCGTGCACTCTCTCCGGCGAGCAGCTACCAACCCCTACGTCACGGCCCCGCACCGGATGGGCCAGGCCCTTGGCCCCCCGTCCGGTGACCTGGCAGGATCGCGCGCATGTTCCAGGAAGCCCCGCGCCTCGGCGGACGCCGCGCGCTGATCGCCTTGGTGGCCGCGTTCGTGGTCCTCGGGCTGCTGACGTGGCTGGCCTGGCCTCGTGAGGAACCGCCCAGCGGGACGATCACGTTCAGCACGGGCACGCCGACAGGGGTCTACGAGGAGTACGGCCAGCTGCTGCGCGAGGCGATCGCCAAGGACATGCCGGGGCTGAAGGTGGACCTCCAGTCGAGCGACGGGTCGCAGCAGAACATCAGGCGGGTGGCCACCGGCGAGGCCGACGTGGCCATCGCCGCGGCCGACGCCGTGGAGACCTATCAGCTGGAGGGCGAGCCCGGCTCCGGCCGGCTGCGCGGGATCGCCCGGCTGTACGACGACTACGTACAGCTGGTGGTCCCGGGCACCTCCGACATCCAGTCGGTGAAAGACCTCAAGGGCAAGCGGGTGGGCATCGGACCGGACGCCTCCGGTGTGCGGTTGATCGCGAACCGGGTGCTGCAGGCGGCGGAACTGAACCCGGACGAGGACATCGAGCCGCAGGAGGTCGCCATAAAGGACGGGCCCGGCCTGATGCGCCGGGGCGAGCTCGACGCCTTCTTCTGGTCGGGGGGCCTGCCGACGGGCGGCCTGGTCGACTTCGCCGAGGTGTACGCGTTCCGGTTCATCCCGATCGAGTCCAAGATCGTCGCCGAGCTGCACAAGCAGGGCGGGCCCTCCCTCTACTACCGCTCCGCGGTGATGCCGGCCGACGCCTACGAAGCGATCCAGCGAGGCTCCACCGTGCAGACGCTGACGGTGGCGAACCTGCTCATCACGCGCGAGGGCGTCGACCCCCGGCTGACGGAATGGCTGACCCGCACGGTGATCCGGAGCCGTGACAGCATCGGCCACCAGGTCCACGCGGCCCAGCTGGTGGACCTGCGCACCGCCATCTACACGGACCCGCTCACGCTGCACGAGGGCGCCCGGCGGTACTACCGCTCGGTCAAGCCGTAGAAGCCGTAGGCGACCTACGGCCGCGTAACCACCCCACGGCCGCCGTAACCACCCCACGTACTACGACCGTACAAGCCCGAGAAGCCCTCTCAGGGCCCGCTCAGGCAGTCGGCCCCGTCCTCGGCACCGTCACCGTCACCCGGAGCCCGTGGGGCTCGTTGCGGGCGTACGAGATGGAGCCGCCGCCCGCCGCGAGCAGGGCCCGGGAGATGGACAGGCCGAGGCCGGAACCCTTGACGTTCTGGTGGCCGGGGCTGCGCCAGAAGCGGTCGCCGACGCGACTGAGCTCCTCGTCGCCGAGGCCGGGGCCGCCGTCGGTGACGACGACGGTCGAGGACTCGCCGTTGGAGGCGACCTCGACCTCGACGCTCTTCCCCTCGGGGGTGAACTTCAGCGCGTTGTCGATCACCGCGTCCAGGGCGCTGGACAGGGTCACCGGGTCGGCCCAGGCGGTGGTGGCCGGGCAGGTCCCCGCCAGCCGTACGCCCTTGCTGTCGGCGACCGGCCCCCAGGCGGCCACGCGTTCGGCGGTCAGCTCGCCGATGTCGGTGATCCTGAGGTCGGCCTCGGCATGCTCGGCGAGGGCGAGGTCGAGCAGGTCGTCGAGGACCTGGGCGAGGCGCTTGCCCTCGGTGCGGACGGAGGCGATCTCCTCGTTGTCCTCCGGGAGTTCGAGGGCGAGCAGCTCGATGCGCAGCAGCAGCGCCGAGAGGGGGTTGCGCAGTTGGTGCGAGGCGTCGGCGACGAAGGCGCGCTGCTGCTCCAGGACGTCCTCGACGTTGTCGGCCATCTCGTTGAACGACCCGGCCAGGCGTCTGAGTTCCGGCGGCCCGCCCGCCACCGCGACGCGGGTCTTCAGGCGTCCGGAGGCGATGGCATGGGTGGTGGCGTCGAGGACGCGTACCGGCTTGAGCACCCAGCCGGTCAGGCGCAGCGCGGCGCCGACGGCGAGGAGCATCGCGGCGAGCAGGCCCGCGCCGATGACGAGCCAGCCGCGCAGGATCTTCGAACGCATCTGCCCGGTGGGCGAGTCGGTGACGACGACGGCGACGACATCACCGTCGCGGATGACCGGGGAGGCGACGACGAGCCGGCCTTGCTGCCAGGGCCACACCTGTTCCGGATCGTGGCTGCGGCGGCCCAGGCGCGCCTCTTCGTAGGCGGCGAGCCCCTCGCCCTCGGAGGGCACGAACCAGCTCTGCGGCGCGTTGGCCATGGGCGTCTTGTTCCGGTAGAAGACGCCGGCCCTGATGTCGTACACGTTGTGGTACTGCGCGAGTTCCCGGCGCAGGGTCTCGCCGCGTTCGTCCGGGTCGACGTCCACCCGGGAGCCCTCGGGCACGTCGGTGACGTACTGGGCGAGGGCCGCGAAGCGCGCCGTGTCGTCGATGCGGTCGACGACGACCTCCTGCTGCCGCGCCGCCGCCAGGCTCACCGCCAGCGGGATGCCGAGGGCGAGCAGCACGGCGGCCATCAGGACGATGAGCAGCGGAAGCAGACGAGTGCGCACGCGGGCACGCTACGACGCCGGGGAGACCAGCCGGTACCCGACCCCGCGCACTGTCTCGATCAGGGCGGGCATGCGCAGCTTGGAGCGCAGGGACGCGACGTGCACCTCCAAGGTGCGTCCGGTCCCCTCCCAACTGGTGCGCCACACCTCGCTGATGATCTGCTCCCGGCGGAACACCACCCCGGGCCGCTGGGCCAGCAGCGCGAGCAGGTCGAACTCCTTGCGGGTCAGCTGGACGGCCGAACCGTCCACGCTGACCTGGCGGGTGGGCAGTTCGATGCGCACGGGCCCGAGCCGCAGCGAGGTCTCGCCGGGTACGGCGGTGTCGTCGGGGACGCTGCGGCGGCTGACGGCGTGGATGCGGGCGAGCAGCTCCCCGGTGTCGTACGGCTTGACCACGTAGTCGTCGGCGCCGAGATTGAGGCCGTGGATCCGGGACCGTATGTCGGAGCGGGCCGTCACCATGATCACCGGGATGCCGGTGCGCTTGCGAATCTTGCCGCAGACCTCGTATCCGTCCTGGTCGGGCAGGCCGAGGTCCAGAAGGACCACGCCGAAGCCGGCGCCCTCCGGGACGAGCGCCTGGAGTGCCTCCTCGCCGCTGCGGGCGTGCGTGACGTCGAAGCCGTGCCGCGCCAGGACCGCGGACAGGGCGGCGGCTACGTGGTTGTCGTCCTCGACGAGGAGCAGTCTCATTGCGGCCCCCTCCGGTTCATCTGTCGTCAGTCACGCCGATGGGAGAGGACGACGTCAAGGCCGTTCCGGTTCCGTTACCCAGCCGGTACGTGGCCTCTGATCAGCCACTACGCCGGGTGCATGCCTGCTATCGGATCGTTATGCTCAATTTCCCCTCAGATGTAATGACGCTGGTCGGGGAAGGTCACTACTGTCCTCCGCAACCGAGGAGGACGGAGCCAGAAAGCGATGACCGAAGTATCGGTGGCCAAGGACGCAGTGGCCGCGACCGAGGACCTGGTCGTCCTGAAGAGCGTCAACAAGCACTTCGGCGCGTTGCACGTGCTCCAGGACATCGATCTGACCATCACCAGGGGCGAGGTCGTCGTGGTGATCGGGCCCTCCGGGTCCGGCAAGTCCACCCTGTGCCGCACCATCAACCGCCTGGAGACCGTCGACTCGGGCGCGATCCTGATCGACGGCAAGCCGCTGCCCGCGGAGGGCAAGGCGCTCGCCCGGCTGCGGGCGGACGTCGGCATGGTGTTCCAGTCGTTCAACCTCTTCGCGCACAAGACGGTGCTCGAGAACGTGATGCTGGGGCAGCTGAAGGTCCGCAAGGCCGACAAGAAGGAGGCCGAGGAGAAGGCCCGTGCCCTCCTCGACCGTGTGGGTGTGGCCACCCAGGCGGACAAGTACCCGGCGCAGCTCTCCGGCGGCCAGCAGCAGCGTGTCGCGATCGCTCGGGCACTGGCCATGGACCCGAAGGTCATGCTCTTCGACGAGCCGACCTCGGCGCTCGACCCCGAGATGATCAATGAGGTGCTGGAGGTCATGCAGCAACTCGCCCGCGACGGCATGACCATGGTCGTCGTCACCCACGAGATGGGATTCGCCCGCTCGGCCGCCAACCGGGTGGTGTTCATGGCGGACGGCCGCATCGTCGAAGAGGCTGTGCCGGATCAGTTCTTCAGCAACCCTCGCAGCGACCGGGCCAAGGACTTCCTGTCGAAGATCCTCCACCACTGAGGACACCACCGAAGGCACCACTGAGGGCACCATTGAGTTCCTCACCGAGGATCCGCACTCCGAAGCCCCGCACGCCCAGCGTCACCCGCACCGGACGGACCGCGTCACCGCACCACGGCACGCATCTCTTCACCACGCAAAGGATGTTCACCATGAAGCTCCGCAAGGCTACCGCCGCTTCGGCCGCCGTATTCGCCCTTGCCCTGACCGCCACCGCGTGCGGCTCCGACGACGGGGACGACACCGGTTCCGACGCCACCGCCGGCGGCGACAAGGTCACCATCGGCATCAAGTTCGACCAGCCGGGCCTCGGCCAGAAGACGCCGGACGGCTACACGGGCTTCGACGTCGACGTGGCGACCTACGTCGCCCAGGAACTCGGCTACAGCGAGGACCAGATCGAGTGGCGCGAGGCGAAGAGCGCCGACCGCGAGACGCTGCTGGAGCGCGGCGACGTCGACTTCATCGTCGCCACGTACTCGATCACCGACGAGCGTGACGAGAAGGTCGACTTCGCCGGCCCGTACCTCCTGGCCCACCAGGACATCCTGATCCGCGCCGACGACGACTCGATCACGAAGCCGGAGGACCTCAACGAGAAGAACCTCTGCTCGGTGGCGGGATCGACCTCGGCGCAGAACGTCGCGGACTCCATCGCCCCGGAGGCCAACCTCCAGGAGTACGGCGGCTACTCGGAGTGCCTGACCGGCCTGGAGAACGAGGCCGTCGACGCGCTGACCACCGACGACTCCATCCTCGCCGGCTACGCCGCGCAGGAGCAGTTCAAGGGCAAGTTCAAGCTCGCCGGCTTCGAGCTGAGCAACGAGAACTACGGCATCGGTGTCCCGGAGGGCAGCGACCTCAAGGCGGAGATCAACACCGCCCTGGAGAAGATGGTCTCCGACGGTGCCTGGGACGAGGCTGTGGAGGCCAACTTCGGCCCGGCGAACTACGAGAACGAGCCCGCGCCGAAGATCGGCGACATCGTCAAGTAAGCAGGGCGACCGGCCAGGCGCGCCGCCTCGTTGTGGCGGCGCGCCGCGCCCTGCCCATGTGCGGAAGCGCGGGAGACAGTGTTCGACTTTCTTGAAGGCTACGATCTGCTGGAGGCGTTCTGGACGACGGTGCAGCTCGCCGTCTACAGCGCCATCGGCTCCCTGATCTGGGGAACTCTGCTGGCCGCGATGCGGGTCAGCCCCGTCCCCCTGATGCGTGGGTTCGGCACCGCCTACGTGAACGTGGTGCGGAACATCCCCTTGACGATCATCATCGTCTTCACGTCACTGGGTCTCTTCCAGACCCTGGGCATGAACATGGGCTCCGACCGGTTCGTGACCACCAACTTCCGGCTCGCCGTGCTCGGCCTGGTCGCCTACACCGCGGCGTTCGTCTGCGAGGCACTGCGCTCCGGGATCAACACGGTGCCGGTCGGCCAGGCCGAGGCGGCCCGCGCCATCGGGCTGAACTTCACCCAGGTGCTCACGCTGATCGTGCTCCCCCAGGCGTTCCGCTCGGTGGTCGGCCCGCTGACGAACGTGCTGATCGCGCTGACCAAGAACACCACGGTCGCCGCGGCGATCGGCGTGGGCGAGGCCGCGGTGCTGATGAAGGAGATGATCGAGAACGAGGCCCAGGTCATCCTCATCGCCGCCATCTTCGCGTTCGGGTTCGTCTGTCTCACCCTCCCGACCGGTCTGATCCTCGGCTGGGTGAGCAAGAAGGTGGCGGTGAAGCGATGACCTCGGTCCTGTACGACGTCCCCGGGCCCCGGGCCAAGCGGCGGAACGTCATCCTCTCGGTGGTGTTCGTGATCGCCCTCGCCGCCGTGGTGTGGTGGGTGGTCGCCAAGCTCAACGAGAAGAACCAGCTCGACTGGGCGAAGTGGGAGCCCCTCCTCGCGGGCACCGAGGCGTGGACCACGTACCTCTTGCCGGGCCTGGAGAACACCCTCATCGCGGCCGCCCTCGCCATGGCCATCGCTCTGCCGCTCGGCGCGGTCTTCGGTATCTCGCGGCTCTCCGACCACTCGTGGGTGCGCTGGCCCTCCGGCGCCGTGGTGGAGTTCTTCCGCGCGATCCCGGTGCTGATCCTGATGCTCTTCGCCAACGCGCTGTACGACACGTACGGCGACTTCGATCCGGACGACCGAGCGCTCTACGCGGTCGTCACCGGCCTGGTGCTGTACAACGCTTCGGTGCTCGCGGAGATCGTCCGGGCCGGCATCCTGGCCCTGCCGAAGGGGCAGTCGGAAGCCGCGATGGCGATCGGGCTGCGCAAGGGCCAGACCATGCGGTCCGTGCTGCTGCCGCAGTCGGTCACCGCGATGCTGCCCGCCATCGTCAGCCAGATGGTGGTCATCGTGAAGGACACCGCGCTCGGCGGCGCGCTGCTCAACTTCTCCGACCTGATGGCGGCGATCCGCCCGATGAGCTCCTTCTACGGTGCGAACACCATCGCCAGCTTCACGGTCGTGGCCGTCATCTTCATCGCGATCAACTTCGCGCTGACCACGTTCGCGAGCTGGCTGGAGGCCAGGCTGCGGCGCGGCAAGAAGAGCACGGGCGCGGTCGTCGGAGCCGACGCGGTGGACGAACTCGCGGCACCGGGCGAGCACACGGACGTGGCGAAGGGTCCTCAGGGTCCGTGAGCCGAGTCGGCCGAACGGGCCTTCGCGGTCCGTGAACTGACGCTATGTGACCAACCGGAGGCAGTGGCGTGCTCGCCACTGCCTCCGTCGCTTGACGCAGGCACCGGCAATGGGTTGCATACGTTCTGTGATCGTGCACCCTGCTCCACCTGCTTGTTTCCTTACGTTCCTCTGGACGCCGTTCCGGGCAGGGGGCACCGCGCCGTGGACCCGGTGATCATTGTCGGAGCGGGGCCCGTGGGGCTCACGCTCGCGCTCGCGCTGGCGCGCCAGGAGGTCCCGTCGGTGGTCCTCGACGAGGGCCCCGGCAAGGACGAGCAGCGGCCCGCGCGGACGGTCGTCCTGCCGGACGAGACGGCCGCGCTGATCGAGCGGCTGACAAGTGAGCCGCTCACGGAGGCCGGGTTCCGCTGGGCCGGATGGCGGTCGATGCGGCGCAAGCAGGTGATGCGGGAGGTCAGGTTCGACGCCGGTGCGCACACGCCGGAGCGTGCCCCGCGAGACGCCTCGGGGGGCGCTCCGGACGGACTGGAGGGCTTGGCGGGCTTCGAGGGTCCCGCTCCGCTGCACCTCCCCCAGCACCTGCTGACCGGCGCCCTGCGCGAGGCCGTCGCGGGCGAACGGCTGGTGAAGGTCGTCGTGGAGAGCCGGCTGGACTCGATCGAACAGGAGCCCTCCGGCGTCACGGCCCACACCCGCGGCCCCAAGGGCACGTGGTGGCGCGGCAGCTACCTCGTCGGCTGCGACGGCCCCCGCTCCACCGTCCGCAAACTCCAGGACATCCGCTTCCCCGGGCGTACGGCCGTGGAACGGCACGCCGTGGCAGCGCTGCGCACGGAACTTCCGTGGCCCGGCGAGGCGTTGCTCCACCGGATGCCGCCGTGGCGGACGTCCGGCCCCGCCGCCGGGGAGGTGAGCGCACGGCCGCTCGCCGACGACGTGTGGCGCCTGGACTGGCTGCTGCCGCCGGGCAAGGACCTGGTCACCCCCGAGCTCCTCGTGGCCCGCATCCGGGAGACCCTCGCGGGCTGGACGGGCGGCTCGACCCCGCCGTACGAGCTCCTCGACACCGGGGTCCACACCGTCCACCACCGCCTCGCGCGCCGCTGGCGGGCCGGCCGGGTCTTCCTCGCCGGGGACGCCGCACACCTGCTCGGCGCACTCGGCACGCACGGGCTCGACGAGGGGCTACGGGACGCCGACAACCTGGCCTGGAAGCTGGCGCTGGCCTGGCACCACGGCCCGCACGAGGCGCTCCTCGACAGTTACCAGGCGGAGCGGCGCGCCGTCGTCTCCGCCCGGCTGCGCGCCGCCGACCAGGCGCTGCCGGTGCTGCGCGGCGGCAAGGGCCTGCGCTCGTACGTCCTCGGCCCGGCCCGGAGCCATGACGCGCTGTTCGCGGATGCCCACTTGGGGCGCGGACCGCTGGGCGCGCCGGGGGCGTACACCGATTCGCCGCTCGCACCACCGCGCGCCGCGTCGGAGACCACCGTCGGCACGGCCCCGGGCGAGCAGGTCACCGATGTGCGGGTGACCGCCGAGGACGGCTCCTTCGTACGGCTGCGGGACCGGCTCGGGCGCGGGGCGCTGCTGGTGCTGCTGATCGCCCCGGGTACGGGGGTGTGGGAGCGCAAGCACTGGGTGAGCGCCGGGATCATGCCCCGCCTCGCGGCCGCCGTGACCGCGCTGCCCCACCACGCCGAGCTCCTGGTCGCCGAGAGTTACCCGGGCGCGGCCGCCCACACGGTCCTGCTGATCCGCCCCGACGGCCACCTGGTCACCGCGCTGGGCGGCGTCCGGCCCGCCGACCTGTACGAGGCCGCGGAGGCCACGCTGGGCGGACCGGCGCGGAGCGAGGCGGAGACGGCGGCGAACACGGGCTGAGGGACCCGTGCGTCCCGCGTTCCTCGAACTGACGGTCACCCTGAAGTCCACATAGTGACAGTGAGTTGACCGGCGTCGACCGCCATGCTCTACTCCGGATCGTGACCGACACCTGTGTGCGCCTGTGGCGGAGGGTCCACATGGACCTCGTCCGCTACGCGGGCTGCGTGTGTCGTCCGTCCTGCTGATCTCGCACCCCTTGCTTCCTCCCGCGCGCCGCCACCCACCCGCGTCCGGCCGCGCGCTCCCACGCGAACGCTCATCAGGACGGTGTACGTGTCTGTCTCCCCCTCCCTCTCCCCCTCTGTCTCCGCGCCCGCCCAGGCTCCCACCCAGGCGGACCTGCTCCACTTCGCCCGCCGTACGGCCGCCGACGCCGAGCTGATCGCCTCGCTCCCCCTCGACCCCGAGGGCCGCACCTGGGTACGGCTCGACGGCCCGGGCGGCAGCGAGGCCTGGCTCATCGGCTGGCCGCCGGGCACCGGAACGGGCTGGCACGACCACGCCGAGTCGGTGGGTGCCTTCGTCACCGCATCCGGCGATCTCAAGGAGAACTCGCTCGCCGCCCGGCTGCCCAACGACGGCTGGAAGACCCTGGAGCTGACGGAGGGCGTCGACCGTGAGCGCCGGCTGTCGGCAGGCCAGGGCCGTGCCTTCGGCCGCCACCATGTCCACGAGGTGCTCAACGAGTCCGCCGAGGAGCATGCCGTGTCCGTCCACGCGTACTATCCGCCCCTGCCGCAGATCCGCCGCTACAGCCGTACGGGGCGGGTACTGCGCCTGGAGCAGGTCGAGCGTCCGGAGGACTGGCAGTGAGCACGCGTCCCGAACACCCGGTGGGCATCGACGAGTTGCTGGAACGGGTCCGCGCGGACCTGGACCGCGTGGAGCCACGGGAGGCGCACGACGCCGCTCGGGCGGGCGAGGCCCTCCTGGTCGACATCCGCTACGCGGCTCTCCGCGACCGCGACGGCCTCATCCCCGGCGCCCTCGTCGTCGAGCGCAACGAACTCGAATGGCGCCTCGACCCGCAGGGCAGCCACCGCACCCAGCAGGCCACCGGCCACGACCTCCGCATCGTGGTGATCTGCAACGAGGGCTACGCGTCCAGCCTGGCCGCCGCGTCCCTACGACAGCTGGGGCTGCACCGGGCGACCGACCTGGTGGGCGGCTTCCAGGCGTGGCGGGCGGCCGGGTTTCCGGTGACGGGGCGGATCCCGGAGCAGGGCGGCGGCACGGCAGGCCCCGACAGCCGACCGACCGGGCCCTGAACGCGATCGGCGCCCCCGCGCGTCCACCGTGCACAGGGCCTCACCCCGGGCCCCGCCCACACCCCCGAGTCAACCTGGGCTCACCAGAGCCCTTCCCTTCAGCCCTTCCCCCTGCGAAGCAGCTCCCCGCTGAACCAGCCCCACTCGTGAACCAGCCCCGCTCGCCTCAGACTCCTGAGAACCCCTGGTCCTCCAGCCCCTCCGTGTCCTCGCCCTCTTCCTCCAGCGCCTGTCTGACCACCCGGAGGGCCATGCCCTCGGAGTAGCCCTTGCGGGCGAGCATGCCCGCGAGGCGCCGGAGACGTCTGTCGCGGTCGAGGCCGCGGGTGGAGCGGAGCTTGCGGGCGACGAGCTCGCGCGCGGTCGCCTCCTCCCGCTCGGAGTCGAGCTGGGCGACGGCCTCGTCGATCAGCGCCGAGTCCACACCCTTGGTCCGCAGCTCCCGCGCGAGCGCCCGCCGGGCCAGACCACGGCCGTGGTGCCGGGACTCCACCCAGGCGTCCGCGAAGGCGCTGTCGTTGATCAGGCCGACCTCCTCGAAACGTGACAGCACCTCGTCCGCCACGTCCTCGGGGATCTCCCGCTTGCGCAACGCGTCCGCGAGCTGCTTCCGCGTGCGCGGGGTCCCGGTGAGCAGGCGCAGACAGATCGCCCGCGCCCGCTCAGCCGGGTCCCCTGGGGGCTCCTCTTCCCCGGCCCTCGACGAGGATGAGGAACCTCCGTCCTGTGGGCCGCCGGAGGCCTCACCGAAGCCACGCCGACGACCACGACGGCCACGGCCACGGCCACCGCGCGGACCGTCGTCGTACGACCCGTCGGCCCCCTCGCCGCCGTATGTCCCGTCACCGTCCCCCGCGGAGCCCGCCCCACCTCCGCGCCCCTGGTCCCCAGGAGCAACGGGGTGGGCGTACTCGGCCCAGTCCCAGTCCGTTCGCCGTGTCACGGGCTAGCTCTTGGCCGCCGCGGCCTTGGTCTTGGTGGCCTTGGCCGCCGGAGCGGGCGCGGCCTTGGCGGTGTCGCCCCCGGCCGCGGCCGAGACCGCCGCGTCGGCCCCCGGCTCGGTGGTGGGCTCCTCCGGCCGCACCCCGACACCCAGCTTCTCCTTGATCTTCTTCTCGATCTCGTTGGCCAGGTCGGGGTTGTCCTTCAGGAAGTTGCGCGCGTTCTCCTTGCCCTGACCGAGCTGGTCGCCCTCGTACGTGTACCAGGCGCCGGCCTTGCGGACGAAGCCGTGCTCCACGCCCATGTCGATCAGGCCGCCCTCGCGACTGATGCCGTGCCCGTAGAGGATGTCGAACTCGGCCTGCTTGAAGGGCGGCGCGACCTTGTTCTTGACCACCTTGCAGCGGGTGCGGTTGCCGACCGCGTCCGTGCCGTCCTTCAGGGTCTCGATACGGCGGATGTCGATGCGCACCGAGGCATAGAACTTCAGCGCGCGTCCACCGGTCGTGGTCTCCGGGCTGTTGTGGACCATGACGCCGTCCACGAAGTAGTTGTGCGTACCTTCGACCTCGATGTCGAACTTCTTCATGGAGCGCGTCGGCGGCTTGACGTGGATGTCGAGGATCTCCGAGGCCACCAGACGCTGTGTCTCCTCGACGAACTCCGGCTCGACAGCGAATCGGCCGCGGAATCGCGGGAGGAGCTTGTGCTCCATGGAGGAGTGTACGAAGGGCGCCACCATCTCCTGGAAACGTGCCGATGAGTCCGTACTGAACTGCAGCACGGCCATCTGCCGCTCACCTGCGAGCCGAAGTCGCACGTCCAGACCGTGCGTGTCTCGCAGATAGTCGACGATGCGCTCCCGCGAGCCTTCGCTCATGGCCTCGACACAGATCTCGATTCGGCCCGAGCCGCCTTCTGTACGCTCCTGAAGCCCCTGGGAGCGAACCGTGAAGCAGCCATCGTCCATGTACCAGATGGCCAGGGCCAGCGGAGTCATCGCCTTGAGATGCTCCCAGGTGATGTGCTTCTTGTCTCCGCCGAAGTAGACGACCTCCCTGAGCTCGTCTAGCTCCGGAAGCGGAGAGAAGTCCGCGAAGACTGCGCCCTTCTCATTCTGCGTCCGGGAGCATCCGACGTTCCCCAGCAACGAGATCTTCCAGTCCAGGTACTCGGCCTGCTTGGCGCCGTGGCCCATACGGAAGCGGACTCCGGTGCGGCCCTTCCTGTTAGGGGAAAGGCTGCCGTCGCCCATCAGTGCCCCGAGGACGATCTGCTCCTGTTGCCCGCTCAGTACCTTCTTCTCACTGATGAGCACGCGGTCTCCGGCGATCAGCTCACCCGCCTCACGCCAGCCTCCTGGAGTGCGGATCAAGTGGTTCTCCGTCGCGGCGAACTGCGCCTTGCCGTTCTTCCCGGACTTGGCCACGGTGAACTGGAGGAACCGCTCGGCGTTCCCGTTGTCGAACCAGTTGGTGATGCGCCGAGGGACGATCTTGTCGGTCTCCGGATCGTAGGAGAGGACCTCCACGTCCATCCGCTGGTTGACGATCTTGCCGATCTTCTCCTGCGTACCGTCGGCGAGTGTGACCCGAGTCGAGTAGTTGAAGCACCCGAACATCACGCCGATCTTCTCGCGGAGCTGGTTGATGAAGATCGCGGTGGTCTTGGACTGGTTGAGCGCGCTGGTGATCTTCCGCAGGGCCTGGCTCATCAGGCGGGCCTGCAGACCGACGTGGCTGTCGCCCATCTCGCCCTCGATCTCCGCGCGCGGGACGAGCGCGGCGACGGAGTCGATGACGATGAGGTCGAGCGCGCCGGAGCGGACCAGCATGTCGACGATCTCCAGCGCCTGCTCGCCGTTGTCCGGCTGGGACAGGATCAGGTTGTCGATGTCGACGCCGAGCTTCTTCGCGTACTCGGGGTCGAGGGCGTGCTCCGCGTCCACGAACGCGACCTGGCCGCCGGCCTTCTGCGCGTTCGCCACCGCGTGCAGGGTCAGGGTCGTCTTACCGGAGGACTCGGGGCCGTAGATCTCCACCACTCGGCCGCGCGGCAGGCCGCCGACGCCGAGGGCCACGTCGAGCGCGGTCGACCCGGTCGGGATGACCTCGATCGGCTCCTTGGTCCGATCCCCCATGCGCATGACCGCGCCTTTGCCGAATTGCCGTTCAATCTGTGCGAGCGCGGCATCGAGAGCCTTCTCGCGGTCGGTTCCTGCCATGGGTTCCACCCGGTTTGCTTGATTCGATCGCTTCACGTCAAAGACGCTAACGCCTGCCACTGACAATGCGCCCCGACGCCCGCCCGGTCTGTGGATAACTCGGGCACTTCACTCGAAAACCGAGTCGAAATCCCCGCCGAGAACCTCGCCGGAACCTCCATGAGAATGCTTGTTCGATTTTCGTGTCAAGCGCACCACGCGACCTCAACCACGCCTCCGCCCCGGTGGACACCGTCTACTGGACGCCGTCCACCGGCTCAGCGTCCTCCGCGTCCCGCCTCTGCTCCAGCCGCTGCCGTACGCGCGCGAGGAGGCTGCTCGTGGACCGCCGGCGGTGCCCGTGCACCCGGGGGTCGTCCGTGACGTCGTAGCGCTTCACATACGCCCCCAGGAAGGCCTGCAGCGTGGCGACCGCGGGGATGGCGACCAGCGTGCCGACGGCGCCGAGGAGGGCGGTGCCCGCGATGACCGATCCGAAGGCGACCGCCGGGTGGATGTCCACGCTCTTCGCGGTCAGCTTGGGCTGCAGCAGGTAGTTCTCGAACTGCTGGTAGACCACGACGAAGACGAGAACCCACAGCGCGTACCAGGGATCGATCGTGAAGGCGATCAGCATCGGCAGGGCGCCCGCGAGATAGGTGCCGATGGTGGGGATGAACTGGGAGACCAGGCCGACCCAGACGGCGAGCACGGCCGCGTAGTCCACACCCAGGTACTCCAGGAGTATGTAGTGGGCCAGTCCGGAGATCAGCGCCATCAGACCGCGCGAGTACAGGTAGCCGCCGGTCTTGTCGACGGCGATCTCCCACGCGCGCAGCACCTCGGCCTGCCTGGCGGGCGGCAGCACGGAACACAGGGCACGCCGCAGCCGCGGTCCGTCGGCGGCGAAGTAGAACGAGAACAGCGCGATCGTCAGCAGCTGGAAGAGACCGCCGAGCACCTGGGTGGACACGTCGAGGACACCCGTGGCGCTGTTCTGCACGTACCTCCGCAGCCAGTCGGAGCGCAGCAGGCCCTCCTGGATGTCGACGCGCTTCAGCTCGGTGCGGAAGGTCGTGTTGATCCAGCTGATGACCGAGTCGAGATACTCGGGGAAGCCTTCGATCATCTTGATGATCTGGCCCGCGAGCATCGAGCCGAGCAGCGTGACGAACCCGGCGACCGCGATCAGCGTGGCCAGGAAGACGAGGAAGGTGGCGAACCCCCGGCGCATGCCGCGCGAGGCCATCCAGCTCACCGCGGGCTCGATCGCGAGCGCCAGGAAGAACGCGATGAGGATGTTGATCAGCAGCCCGATGAGCTGGTGGAACGCCCAGGTGCCCAGCTGGAACACGGCGACCAGCGCGAGCGCCAGCACCATGGCGCGCGGCAGCCAGCGCGGCATGCGCGCACCCTGCGCGGCGGCGGCCGCGGGCCGGCCGGGCGGCGTCGTGCGGAGCGGGGGCGTCTGCTGATCGACCTGCGCGGTCTCGTCTGTGGGTGCCACGGAGCAAGTCTCGCCCACGCCACCGTCATGCGGTCCCCGCCCCGGATCTCCGCGGCCCGCGATCGGCGGATCCTCCGGATTCCGCCCCCTGTCAGCGCTTTTCGTACGGAACATCCATGGACGCGCACACCACGCGCCACACGTCCTTGGCCTCCCAGCCGACGTCCAGCGCCTCGTGCACGGTGCGCCCGCCGAGGTCGGACATCACGTGATCGCGTGCGAAGGTGTCGGCGTACCCCTCACCGAAGTGTTCCGCCATCCGCTGCCAGAAGACCGTCAACCGCATGACTCCAGTATCCCGCCCCAGAGGGTGGGCCCGGCCGGGACGGCTTGCCGAGAACGCTTTCCGCCCTACGGTCTGACGCATGGCCGAAACCGGAGCATCCCCACTCCCCTCCCCACCCCCGGCGCACACCCCGCTCGCCCGCGCCGAGCGGTTCGTCTGGCTGACCGCGCGCGTGCTGGAACAGCGCCGCTTCGCGTACCACTTCCTGGGCGGGAGCGCCGACGCGGTGGAGACCGCGCTGGCCGCCTATCGCAACGCGGACGAGGGGTACGGCCACGCGCTCGAACCCGATCTGCGGGGCCCCGTGAGCCAGCCGCTGCACACCGGGCACGCCCTGCGTGTCCTGGACTCGGTCGGCCGCTGCGGCGGTCAGCGGGTGGAGCGCGTGTGCCGTTACCTGACCGCCGTGTCGACCCCGGACGGCGCGCTGCCGGCGATCCATCCCAGCCAGCGAGGCTATCCGGCGGCCCCCTTCATCCCCATTGTCGACGACCCGCCCAGCGACCTGCTGGCCACCGGCCCCGTGGTGGGCCTGCTGCACCGCAACGAGGTGTGGCACGCCTGGCTGTTCCGGGCCACCGACTTCTGCTGGCAGGCGGTCGAGTCCCTGGAGAAGTCGCATCCGTACGAGATGCAGGCCGCCGTGGCCTTCCTGGACTCCGTTCCCGACCGCCCGCGCGCGGAGGCGGCCGCCGACCGCCTCGGCCGCCTGGTCCGCGAGGACCGACTCGCCGCGCTCGACCCGGACCGTCTGGAGGAGTACCCGGTGTCCCCCGGCTACGCCCCGGGCGAGCACCACTTCCCGCACGACTTCGCCCGCACTCCCGGCTCCCTCGCGCGCGCGTGGTTCACCGACGAGGAGATGTCCCGGTCCCTCGACTTCCTGGCGGACGAACAGCAGGAGGACGGCGGCTGGCCGATCCGCTGGCGCCAGTGGGCGCCGGGCACCACCCTGGAGAGCCGCCCGATCGTGACGATCGAAGCCCTGCGCACGCTCCGCGCGTACGGGCGCCGGATCACCTGAGGCCGACAGGCATGGCCGCGTGCCATGCGCCCCGCCTCAGCCGGCCATGGCCCGCACGCCCGCCGTCACCACCACGGCCACGCCCACGACGAGCAGGAAGGGAGCACGCAACAGCAGCGCCACAGCGGCCGCGGCGACCCCCGCGGCCCTGGCGTCCCACACGAGCGCACGTCCGTCGGCGAAGGTCTGCTGAGCCGTGAGGGCCGCGAGAAGGGCCACGGGCAACAGCGCGGCGAGGCTCCGTACGAGTGGCCGCTCCAGCACCCCCTCCGGCACCAGCAGCCCGACCAGCTTGACGGCGTAACAGCCGACGGCGGTCACCCCGATCGCGATCCAGACGCTCAACGCCCCTCCCTCCGCCCCGCCACGCACAGCACGACCGGCGCGGCCGCCGCGGCCACCAGAACCGGCACCCCGGCCGGCAGGACAGGCAGCAGCCCGAGCCCCAGAACAACCGCGAGGCCCGCGACGGCCCGCTCCCTGCCACTTCTCAGCATCGGCGCGAGCAGCGCCAGGAAAACAGCGGGTCCGGCAGCATCCAACCCCCACGCGCCGGTGTCACCGACAGCCTCCGCCCCCACCGCACCGAGCAGCGTGGTGAGGTTCCACAGCACATACAGGGCGAGCCCGGTGACGGCGAAGCCCAAACGGGCGGCACGCCGCGTCGGCTGGGCGAGCGCGACGACCGCGGTCTCATCGATCACCCACTGGGCGGCAAACGGCCGCACCACACGCGGCAGCGCCAGCACCTGCGAAAGCCGCAACCCGTAGAACGCGTTGCGCACCCCCAGAGAGAAGGCCCCGGCAGCCGCCGTCAACGGATTCCCCCCGGCCGCCAGCGCACCCACGAGCGCGAACTGGGAAGCACCCGTGAACACCAGCAGACTGAGCGCACAGGTCTGCGCCGTCCCGAGTCCACTCCCCACCGAGGTCACCCCGAAGGCGACCCCGGACAGTCCGACGGCGACCCCGACCCCCAGGCTGTCCCGGACGACGACCCCGTCGGCTTTCCCACCACTTGCATCCACAAGAGCTGTCTGTTCTGCCACACCCCGGACGCTATGAGCCCCGCTCCCACAGGTCTTGTACGTTCTTGCGCTCCCTCTGGTACGCCCCCGGCGGCACCCCCACGATCCGGGCGAAATGCCGGTTGAGGTGCGGCTGATCGGTGAACCCGACAGCCACAGCCGCCTCCGCCGGTACAACCCCGGCGTCCAGCAGCCGCCGCGCCCGGCGCACCCGGGCATCGGTCAGCCACGCATGAGGAGGCATGCCATAGGCACTCCGAAACGCCCGCAACAACGCGAAGGGGCTGGTCCCCAGCTCCCCGGCGAGCCGCTCCAGGGTCGGCGGCTCGGCCATCCGCTCCTCCAGCACGGTACGCGCGCGTGCGGCCACCCGCGCCCCCGCCGTCCGCACGGCCCGCTGCGGCAGCACCCCGCCATTGAGCCGCAACAGCCTCGTCACAACGACCCGCAGCAACGTGTCGGCGGCCAGCGCGTTGCCCTCGTCCACGGCCCGCAGCACCTGGTGAACCAGCCCGGCAGCGTACGGATCCTCCAACACCGGACTGGCAAACCCCGGCGTCCCTCGAATCGAGGTCGTCTCAGCAGCGATCCCGCCCACCAACTCCGGCGACGGATACACGGCCCCGTACCGCCACCCCTCGGGCCCACCCGCACGCCCCGTATGCGGCGTATCAGGATTGACCAGCGCCAACGCCCCCGCCCCGGCGTACTGATCACCACCCCCGTGATGAAAGACCTCGACCCCGTCGGCAATCGCCGCGATCACGAAGTTCTCATGCGTATGCCGCACAAACCTCTTCTCGACATACCGAGCCCGCAACAGATCAACCCCCGGCAACCCGGCATACCGCCAGTGCCTGGCCCGCTCCCCGAAACTCACCACGCCCCCATTCTCGACCCACGGCGGCCCGGCCAAGCGCGCCGCGCACCCCCACACCCCGGCGGCCGCGTACGGCGGGAAGGGGGCGGGTCGGGGGGTGTCCGCCCGCAGCGGATGTCGCGACAACAAAAGCTGCCCTACACACCCCACCCAAGTCGCGTCAGACCGAGGACGGAGCCCCCCGGCGCGCCCCCGACCCACAACGTACCCACGCACCACGCACTCCCCGCACCCGACAACGAACCACCCACCCCCACAGGGGCGCGAGGAACTGCGCGAGCAACCCAAAACCACCCGCACCCACCACCCACCCCAGAACCCCCCGAGCCATCACGCGCCCCCGGCGGCAGCCGCCCGGCCCCATTGTCAGTGCCGAGGTGCAGGATGGACCCATGCCCAAGCCCGCACTCGACTCGTTCTCCCCCGCCACCCGCGGCTGGTTCACGGGTGCCTTCTCCGCGCCCACCGCAGCCCAGACAGGCGCATGGCAGGCGATCAACGAGGGCTCGGACGTCCTGGTCGTAGCCCCCACCGGCTCCGGCAAGACCCTGGCCGCCTTCCTGGCCGCCCTGGACCACCTCACGTCGACCCCACCCCCGGCCGACCCCAAGAAGCGCTGCCGGGTGCTCTACGTGTCCCCGCTCAAGGCCCTCGCCGTGGATGTGGAGCGAAACCTCCGCAGCCCCCTCACCGGCATCCGCCAGGAAGCCGTACGCCTGGGCCTGCCCGAGCCCGAGGTAAGAGTCGGCATCCGCTCCGGCGACACCCCCGCCGCCGAGCGCCGCACCCTGTCCACCCGCCCCCCGGACATCCTGATCACCACCCCGGAGTCCCTGTTCCTGATGCTGACGTCGGCCACGCGCGACGCGCTCACGGGCGTGGAGACAGTCATCCTCGACGAGGTGCACGCCGTCGCCGGCACCAAGCGCGGAGCGCACCTCGCCCTCTCCCTGGAGCGCCTCGACGAGCTCCTGCCCCGCCCCGCCCGCCGCATCGGCCTGTCCGCCACGGTCCGCCCCGTCGACGAGGTCGCCCGCTACCTCTCCCCCCGCCGCAAGGTGGAGATCGTCCAGCCCTCGTCCGGCAAGGAGTTCGACCTCTCCGTGGTCGTTCCGGTGGAGGACCTGGGCGAGCTGGGCGGCTCCCCGGTCGCCGACGCCACCGAGGGCGCCGAGAAACCCTCCATCTGGCCACACGTCGAGGAGCGGATCACCGACCTGGTCCAGGCCCACCGCTCCACGATCGTCTTCGCCAACTCCCGCCGCCTCGCCGAGCGCCTCTGCAACCGGCTCAACGAGATCGCCTACGAACGGGCCACCGGCGAACCCCTGGACGAACACCACGCCCCCGCCGAGCTGATGGGCGGCTCGGGCGCGGCCCAGGGCGCCCCGCCGGTCATCGCCCGCGCCCACCACGGCTCGGTCTCCAAGGAGCAGCGCGCCCTCGTCGAGGAGGACCTCAAGGCGGGCCGCCTCCCGGCCGTGGTCGCCACCTCCAGCCTCGAACTCGGCATCGACATGGGCGCGGTTGACCTCGTCGTCCAGGTGGAATCGCCCCCCTCCGTGGCCTCCGGCCTCCAGCGCGTGGGCCGAGCGGGCCACCAGGTCGGCGCGGTCTCCACCGGCGTGGTCTTCCCCAAGTACCGGGGCGACCTCGTCCAGGCCGCGGTGGTCACCGAGCGGATGCGCACCGGCGCCATCGAGTCCCTCAGGGTCCCGGCCAACCCCCTGGACGTACTGGCCCAGCAGCTCGTCGCCATGACCGCGCTGGACACCTGGCAGGTCGACGACCTCCTGGCCACGGTCCGCCGCGCGGCCCCCTTCGCCTCCCTCCCCGAGTCCGCCTTCACGGCCGTCCTCGACATGCTCGCGGGCCGCTACCCGTCGGACGCGTTCGCGGAGCTGCGCCCGCGCGTGGTGTGGGACCGGGTCGCCGGCACGATCACCGGCCGCCCCGGCGCACAGCGCCTGGCCGTCACCTCCGGGGGCACGATCCCGGACCGCGGCCTCTTCGGGGTGTTCCTCGCGGGCGCCGACCCCAAGAAGGGCGGTGGCCGGGTCGGCGAGCTCGACGAGGAGATGGTCTACGAGTCCCGGGTCGGCGACGTCTTCACCCTCGGCACCAGCTCCTGGCGCATCGAGGACATCACCCGCGACCGCGTCCTGGTCTCCCCAGCCCCCGGTGTGCCCGGCCGCCTGCCCTTCTGGAAGGGCGACCAGCTGGGCCGCCCGCTCGAACTGGGCCGCGCGGTGGGCGCGTTCCTGCGCGAGGTGGGCTCGCTCTCCCAGGAGGACGCCCGCCTGCGCCTCCTCGCCGCCGGCCTCGACGCCTGGGCTGCGGACAACGTCCTGTCCTACCTCGCCGAACAGCGCGAGGCCTGTGGCCACGTCCCCGACGACCGCACCATCGTCGTCGAGCGCTTCCGCGACGAACTGGGCGACTGGCGGGTCGTCGTGCACTCCCCCTTCGGCGCCCAGGTCCACGCCCCCTGGGCGCTCGCGCTGGGCGCCCGGCTCTCCGAGCGCTATGGCATGGACGCCCAGGTCATGCACGCCGACGACGGCATCGTGCTGCGCCTGCCCGACGCCGATCTGATGGGCCTGGATCTGCTCGACATGGAGCCCGTGAAGGCGGGCACGGAATACGACGCCGAGCAGGCACCGGTAGGCGCGGCGGACGTCGCCTTCGACAAGGGCGAGGTCGACCAGATCGTCACCGACCAGGTGGGCGGCTCGGCCCTGTTCGCGTCCCGCTTCCGCGAGTGCGCCGCCCGTGCGCTGCTGCTCCCCCGCCGCAACCCCGGCAAGCGCACACCCCTGTGGCAGCAGCGCCAGCGCGCCGCCCACCTGCTCCAGGTGGCGAGCGAGTTCGGGTCGTTCCCGATCGTCCTGGAGGCGGTCCGCGAGTGTCTCCAGGACGTCTTCGACGTCCCGGGCCTCGCCGAGCTGATGGGCGACATCGAGGCCCGCAAGGTCCGCCTGGTCGAGGTCACCACCCCCGAGCCGTCCCCGTTCGCCCGCTCGCTCCTGTTCGGGTATGTCGCCCAGTTTCTGTACGAGGGCGACTCCCCGCTCGCCGAGCGCCGCGCCGCCGCCCTGTCGCTGGACTCACGGCTGCTGGCCGAGCTGCTGGGCCAGGCGGAACTGCGCGAGCTGCTCGACGCCGAGGTGCTCACCGAGCTGGAGCGGGAGCTCCAGTGGCTCACCGAGGACCGCCGCGTCAAGGACGCCGAAGGCGTCGCGGACCTGCTGCGTCTCCTCGGCCCGCTCACCGACGCCGAGCTGGCGGAGCGCGGCGCCGAGCCGCAGTGGGCCCGGGAACTGGCCGGCGCCCGCCGGGCCATCGAGGTGCGGATCGCCGGAGCCGACCACTGGGCGGCGGTCGAGGACGCGGGCCGCCTGCGCGACGCCCTCGGCACAGCCCTGCCGGTCGGCGTCCCGGAGGCCTTCACCGAACCGGTGAAGGACCCCCTCGGAGACCTCCTCGCCCGGTACGCCCGCACCCACGGCCCGTTCACCTCGACCACGGCGGCGGCCCGCTTCGGCCTGGGCATCGCCGTCACCGAGGGCGCACTCCAGCGGCTCACCGCGAGCGGCCGTGTCGTCCAGGGCGAGTTCCATCCCTCGGGCATCGGCCAGGAATGGTGCGACGCGACCGTACTGCGCCGACTGCGCCGCCGTTCGCTCGCCGCCCTGCGGCACGAGCTGGAGCCGGTGCCGCCCGCCGCGCTCGCACAGTTCCTGCCGCAGTGGCAGCACGTGGGCAGCGGACACGGACTGCGGGGCATCGACGGCCTGGTGCGCGCTGTCGAGCAGTTGCAGGGCGCCTCCGTCCCCGCGTCCTCCCTGGAGAAGCTGATCCTGCCGTCCCGGGTCGCGGGCTACACCCCCTCGATACTCGACGAACTCACCGCGGCCGGAGAGGTCGTGTGGGCGGGCGCCGGGGCCCTGGCCGGCAAGGACGGCTGGGTCTCCCTCTACCTGGCGGACGCGGCCCCCCTGCTGCTGCCACCCCCGCACCCCCTGGAGCTGACCGCGCTCCACCAGTCGGTCCTGGACGCCCTCTCCGGGGGCTACGGCCTGTTCTTCCGCCAGATCGCCGACCAGGTCCGCGCCACCACCCACTCCGACGTCACCGATCCCCAGCTGGCCGACACCGTCTGGGACCTGGCCTGGTCGGGCCGGCTCACGAACGACACGCTCGCCCCGATGCGCTCCCTGCTGGGCTCGGGCCGTACGGCCGGTGCCACGGCCCACCGCGCCAAGCGCACGGTCCCGCGCGGCCGGTACGGCTCCCTGACGGCCGCCGCGCGCCCCCAGTCCCGCACCGGCCCGCCCACGGTCGCGGGCCGATGGTCGCTGGTCCCCGCCCCCGAAGCCGACCCCACCGTGCGCGCCCACGCCCTGGCCCGCACGCTCCTCGACCGGCACGGCGTGGTGACCCGGGGCGCGGTCGGCGCCGAAGGAGTCGAGGGCGGCTTCTCGGCGACGTACCGCGTCCTGTCCGTCTTCGAGGAGAGCGGACAGGCCCGGCGCGGCTATGTGATCGAGGGGCTGGGCGCGGCCCAGTTCGCGATGGACGGAGCGGTGGACCGGCTGCGCGCGGTGGCCAACGCCCGCGACAGGCGCGAGCCCCTGCCCGGCACCGTCCCGAACGGCTCCCACGACGCGTACCACGAGTACGGCCAGGGCCTCCCCCCGAACCGCACCCGCCCCACAGGCTCCCCCCGTGCCGTCGTGCTCGCCGCCGCCGACCCCGCCAACGCCTACGGAGCGGCCCTCCCCTGGCCCGAACCCCCCACCGGCGCCGGCCACAAGCCGGGCCGCAAAGCGGGCTCCCTGGTCGTCCTGGTCGACGGCGAGCTGACCCTCTACATGGAGCGCGGCGGCAAGACCCTGCTGGCCTGGCCCGCCGGCCCGGACGCCAAGCCCACGGACGACCCCCGCCTGCGCCTGGCCACCGAGGCCCTCTCCGCGGCCGCCCGCGCGGGCTCCCTCGGCACGGTCACCGTGGAGCGCGTGAACGGCACCTCCGCCCTCACCTCCCCCTACGGCACCCTCCTGGAAGCGGCGGGCTTCATCGCGACCCCCCGAGGGCTACGGATACGCGTGTGACCGCACAGCACGTCACCCGCGCCAAGCAGGTCGGGCGAAGTCCGCTGCGGTTCGGCAGCGCCCTGAAGGGGCGCGGGGCTGTGTACAGATGCGGCTCCGCCGCGGGGCGCGACCAGCCACGACGGCGCCGCAGACGAACGACGGCACATCGCGGCCCCGCGGCGGAGCCGCATATCGACACAGCCAGCGGAGCGCTCAGCACCCGTCCGCCCCCGTGCCACCCTTGACCCATGCCCGAAGGAGACACCGTCTGGCAGACCGCGCGACGACTGCACGCCGCCCTCGCGGACAAGGTGCTGACCCGCTCCGACCTCCGGGTCCCGAAGTACGCCACCGCCGACCTCACCGGCCGCACCGTCCTGGAGGTCACCCCGCGCGGCAAGCACCTCCTCACCCGGATCGAGGGCGGCCTGACGCTGCACTCGCACCTGCGGATGGACGGTTCCTGGAAGGTGTACGGCAGCGGCGAGCGCTGGAACGGCGGCCCGGCCCACCAGATCCGCGCGATCCTGGGCACCGCCGACCGCACGGCCGTCGGCTACCGCCTCCCCGTCCTGGAGCTGCTGCGCACCGCGGACGAGTCGAGGGCCGTCGGCCACCTCGGCCCCGACCTCCTCGGCCCGGACTGGGACCCCGACCGCGCCCTCGCCAACCTCCTGAGCGACCCCGCCCGCCCTCTCGGCGAGGCCCTGCTCGACCAGCGCAACCTCGCCGGCATCGGCAACGTCTACAAGAGCGAGCTCTGCTTCCTGCTCCGGGCCACCCCCTGGCTCCCCGTCGGCGACCTCCCCCGGGACCACGTCGCCCAGCTCCCGGCCCTCGCCAAGAAGCTCCTGGAAGCCAACCGCGACCGCCCGGCCCGCAGCACCACCGGCCTCCGCGGCCAGAACCACTTCGTGTACGGCCGCACGCCCCGCCCCTGCCTGCGCTGCCACACCCCGATCCGCTCGGCCGACCAGGGCGACGGCTCCCGCGACCGCCCCACCTACTGGTGCCCGACCTGCCAGACGGGCCCCGCCCCCTCCACCCCGGGTCCCACCCGGCGCCGTACGGCCGACCGTCCTCCCCGCACACACGATTGACGACCCGTCAGAAACCCTCGTACCGTCCCCTCATGCCCGTCACGGCGTACGACCTCACCGGACGCACGGCCTTCGTCACCGGCGCGGCCGGCGGCATCGGCCGCGCCTCGGCCGTATTGCTCGCGGAGGCGGGCGCGACCGTGCACTGCGCGGACCGCGACGCCCCGGGACTGCACGAGACCGCCACCCTGATCAAGGCCAAGGGCGGCACCGCCCGCACCCACCACGTCGACGTCACCGACCGCGCACAGCTCCACCGGGCAGTGACGGCCTGCGAGAGCCTGCACATCATGGCGGCGATCGCCGGGATCATGCACAGCAGCCCGGTCCTGGAAACCCGGGACGAGGACCTGGACCGGGTGTGGAGCGTCAATTTCAAGGGCGTGCTGTACGCCTGCCAGGAGGCGGCCGGGGCCATGATCGCGAGCGGCACCCGCGGCAGCATCGTCACCATGGCCTCGGGCGCCGTCGACACCGGCGGCCCCGGCCTGCTCTGCTACGGCGTGACGAAGGCGGCCGTCGTCCAGCTGACGAAGACCCTGGCGACCGAGGTCGGCCCGCACGGCATCCGGGTCAACGCGGTGGCGCCCGGATGGATCCGTACGCCCATGACCGACCGGCACGACGACGCGGCGCAGGCGCGGACCGAGGCGTTCATGGCCCGGCTGTCGCCGCTGGGCCGGGTGGGCGAGCCCGACGACATCGCCCACGCCGTACTGCACCTGGCCTCGGACGCCTCGGCGTTCACGACCGGCCAGATCCTCCGCCCGAACGGCGGGGTGGCCATGCCCTGGTGACCCCGCCGTCCACGCGCCCCCTGACCACCCTCCCTTTCGGCACACAGTGCACCGGCAGCAGACTCAGCCCCCACCCCCCGGCCGCGACCGCCCCCTCGACCACCCCGGCGTCCGGCACCAGCGCGAGCCGCAGTACGGCCCACCACCACAGCGCGCCGAGTCCCAGCGCAGCCCCCCAGCGCACTGTCCGCCCCGGCATGGCCGTCACCTCCAGCCCGACGCTAGAACGCCGCCTCACCCGCGGGCAGGGCGCACCAGCGGCACACGAGCGCACCGCGCATCACTCAACGATGACGGCCCGCCACGACACCGGCAAACGGAGCAGCACGGCGGGGCCAGAGCGCGGGAACGGCGCAGGAAACAGCACGCGACAGCACGGAGTGACCACAACGACAACACACGGGGACAACGCAAAAACCCCAGCCGTACTCCTCCAGGTCTCCCCGAAGAAGCCCCGGCCGGGGCTTGTGTCACGCATTCGTGCGCGCGCCTGCGAATGTTCAGGCGGCGACGACGTCCACCGCCTCGGTGGGCGCCTTGATCGTGACCCGTTCCGGTGGCACACCGGTCACCGAGACGGAATTGAGCATGGGACGACGCACTGCTGCGGGCACCGGTTCGGTGGCCGCTGCCGACTGGGCCAGCTCGGCGAGGGCGAGCTCGTCGCTCACTTCCCGCATGAGCTCGGACATCCGTACGTCCAGCGCGTCGCAAATGGCGGAGAGCAGCTCGGAGGAAGCCTCCTTCTGCCCCCGCTCCACCTCGGAGAGATAGCCGAGCGAAACTCGGGCGGACGAGGAGACTTCGCGCAGAGTACGGCCCTGGCGCTGGCGCTGCCGACGCAGCACGTCACCCAATAGGCGACGGAGCAGAATCATCGGTGGCTCCCTCCTCGGACCGCGTAACCGCATCCTTCACGCCCCACCGTACCGCCTTGCGCTGCGGCCGTGCGGGGAGCGCTGTCGTGTTCACTCAGGGCTGCAAACATCAAGTCCCCCCGTTCTGTTCCGTATCCTGTGCCCGCTCATTCCCGGTCTGTTCGCTCGCAAGCTCCTCAAGGAGCAGTGCGAGTACGCTCCGTACACTCTCCATACGGATTTCCGCCCGGTGGCCGTTCAACCGCAGCGACACCACTTTCCCGCCAGGAAAACCACCTCCGCCAGGGCCGGACGGCCCTTCGACAGCCACGAAAACGGTGCCGACCGGCTGCCCGTCCTGCTGATCCGGCCCGGCGACGCCGGTGGTCGCTATCCCCCAGTCCGCACCGAGAGCCTTGCGCACACCGGCCGCCATCTGGGCCGCGACCTGCGGATTCACCGCTCCGTCCGCGGCCAGCAGGGTGGGGTCGACGCCGAGGAGCTCATGCTTGAGATCGGTGGCGTACGCGGTCACGGACCCGCGGAAGACCTTGGAGGCTCCCGGTGCCGCCGTGATCTCCGCCGCCACCAGGCCACCGGTCAGCGACTCGGCCACAGCGATCGTCTCGCCCCTCACCGTGAGTAGTCGCAGCACGTCGGCGGCCATGGAATTCACCGCTCCGCCTCCTCTGCCGCGGTCTGCCGCTCGGCGATTCCGCGCCTGCGCAGCACAATGGCCTGTCTTATGTAGTCGAGCCCGGTCACCACGGTCAGGACGACCGCCACGGCCATCACCCAGAACCTCAGGGTGGCCAGTGGTCCCGTCAGGACCAGGACGTACATGCCGACGGCCGTGCCCTGGGCCAGCGTCTTGAGCTTGCCCCCGCGGCTCGCCGGAATGACGCCGTACCGGATGACCAGGAAACGCAGGAGGGTGATCCCGAGTTCCCGGCCGAGGATCACGCCCGTCACCCACCACGGCAGTTCGTCGAGCGAGGAGAGGCAGATCAGCGCCGCCCCCATGATCGCCTTGTCGGCGATGGGATCGGCGATCTTCCCGAAGTCGGTGACGAGGTTGTACGTCCGGGCCAGGTGGCCGTCGAAGATGTCGGTGATCATGGCGACGGCGAAGGCCGCCCAGGCCCAGGCGCGCCACACCGGGTCGTACCCGCCGTCCATCAGCATCAGCACGACGAAGCCGGGCACGAGGGCCAGGCGGAGCATGGTCAGGAGGTTCGCGACGTTCCAGAGGCTGGCCTGGTTGACGGCGGCAGCGCCCAGCTTTCCTCCGCGCAGTTGCTTGGCGCTCCCCTGGGCGCCGGCGGCGCTGGAGGAGCCGCCCGCCGCGGACGCCGGGACTCCCGTCATCTGCCCGCCTCCTCAAGTCCCGCGAGCGAGCCCGGGAGCGGCTCGGCCAGCAGGTCGACACCTTCCGTACCGACCACCTTCGCCTCGACCATAAGGCCGACGCTGAGGCCCTCGCCGCTGGTGAACAGCACCTGACCGTCCGTCTCGGGCGCCTGGTGCGCGCCGCGGCCGTACGCGCCCTCCTCGCCGTCGACCGACTCGACCAGCACGCGCACGCTCTCCCCGACGCGCTCCTCGGCGCGCTGCGAGACCAGTTCCTCGGCCAGCTGCGAGATGTGCGCGAGGCGCTCGGCGACCACGTCCTCGTCGAGCTTGTTCTCGTACGTCGCCGCTTCGGTGCCCTCCTCGTCGGAGTATCCGAAGACGCCGATCGCGTCCAGGCGTGCGCCGTTCAGGAAGCGCTCCAGTTCCGCCAGGTCGTCCTCGGTCTCGCCGGGGAAGCCCACGATGAAGTTGGACCGCGCGCCGGCCTCGGGGGCCTTGCTCCGAATGGTGTCCAGGAGCTCCAGGAAGCGGTCGGTGTCCCCGAAGCGCCGCATCGCGCGCAGCACATCGGGGGCGGAGTGCTGGAAGGAGAGGTCGAAGTAGGGCGCGATCTGGGGCGTGGAGGTGAGCACGTCGATGAGGCCGGGCCGCATCTCGGCGGGCTGGAGGTAGCTGACGCGCACACGCTCGATGCCGTCGACCTCGGCGAGCTCGGGCAGCAGGGTCTCCAGGAGGCGGATGTCGCCCAGGTCCTTGCCGTACGAGGTGTTGTTCTCGGAGACCAGCATGATCTCCTTGACGCCCTGCTCGGCGAGCCAGCGGGTCTCGCCCAGGACGTCACTCGGCCGCCGTGAGATGAAGGAGCCCCGGAAGGACGGGATGGCGCAGAAGGAACAGCGCCGGTCGCAGCCGGAGGCGAGCTTCACGGAGGCGACCGGGGAGCCGTCCAGCCGGCGGCGCAGAGGCGCACGCGGGCCCGAGGCCGGAGCAAGGCCCTCCGGAAGGTCGACGGGGCCGTGCCCCGGAAGCGCGACCTGGGCGGCGAACTCCTGCCGCTCGGCCGGGCTGATCGGCAGCAGCTTGCGCCGGTCGCGCGGGGTGTGGGAGGCGTGGATGCCGCCGTTCAGGATGGTCTGGAGGCGGTCGGAGATGTCCGTGTAGTCGTCGAAGCCGAGCACGCCGTCGGCCTCGGGCAGCGCCTGGGCCAGCTCCTTGCCGTACCGCTCGGCCATGCAGCCGACGGCCACGACGGCCTGGGTTCTGCCGTGCCCCTTGAGGTCGTTGGCCTCCAGGAGGGCGTCGACGGAGTCCTTCTTGGCGGCCTCGACGAAGCCGCACGTGTTGACCACGGCGACATCCGCGGCCTCGGCGGCCTCGACGAGCTCCCAGCCGTCCGCCTCCAAGCGGCCTGCGAGCTCCTCCGAGTCCACCTCGTTACGGGCGCAGCCAAGAGTGACGAGTGCGACGGTACGGCGTTCAGGCATGGGCTCAAGACTACTTCGTCCCGCTGACAGCCCACGTCGACGGGGTTGGCCGATCTTGGCCAACCCCGTGCCCGTGTTTCTCTTTGAGTCGCCTGTGCGAACTCCGGAGCCGTTGCTCCGCAGCGCTCATCCGGCCTCGGGGTCGCCCTTCGTGTACGTCAGGCGCTCGACGCCGGGCTGGAACTCGTCCTCGATCTTCTTGCCGTTGACGTACAGCTGGATCGCGCCCGCCCGGCCGAGGACAAGGTCGATCTTCTGGCTGTCCTGGAAGGTCTTGCTCTCGCCCTGCTTGAGCAGCCCGTCGAAGAGGAGTCGGCCGTTGTGGTCCTTGGCGGAGATCCAGCTCTCGTCGTCGACGGCGCTGACCTGGACGGTCACCTTGTCCTGGGGCGCGGCCGCGATGGCGCTGTCCGTCGGGTCGGGCTTGGAGCCGGCGTCGGGCTTCTCGGTCTTGGGTGTGGGAGAGGGGGTCTTGCTCGTGGTCGGCGTGGAGCCCTCGGCCACCTGTGTGGTGCTGCCGTCGTCGTCACCGTTGAACAGGGTGAAGCCGACGAAGCCGATCACCGCGACGATGGCGGCGACCATGGCGGCGGTCCAGTTGGGCCCGCGCCGCTCGGGGCGGATCCGTTCCGCCTCGAACAGGGGGGCCGCCGGGGTCGGTGCGGGGCGCCCGCCGTGCTCGGCGGTGAACTGTTCGAGCAGCGGTGCCGGATCGACGTGCACCGCGCGCGCGAGGGTGCGGATGTGACCGCGCGCGTAGACGTCCCCGCCGCAGGAGGCGAAGTCGTCCTGTTCGATCGCGTGCACGATGGCGATACGGACTCGGGTGGCGCTGCTGACGTCGTCGACGGTCAGCCCGGCCGCGATGCGTGCCTGCTGGAGGGCACGGCCGATCGAGGGGCGTTCCGCCGTAGGTTCGTCGCGGTCGTCTTCGAACGGACGCTCGTCTTCGGGGGAGTTGCCGTCAGGGGAGTTGCCGATGGACACGGGGGCGCCTTTCGAGCGTGTAGCCACCTGTGCTGGGGGTTCAGTTTAGGGGTGGTACGAAAGGGTGGGGCAACCGGGCGGTAGGACTTTGTAGCCCATCAGAATGGCCGGACATCCTGATGGTGAGGGAGGTAGTTGTCCCCTCCCTCAACTTGACGTACGTCAAGTGGAAACGGTTGCTCACCGTTTCCTCACGAGTAGGTCACGTTCGATTACCCGTTTGCAGTGCACGCAGCCCGGCGAACGGCTCGACGCGCGTCTCCCGGCAGTACGCCCAGGACTGCTCCTAGGACTGGGTCTCCCCGCGGATCACCGCCAGCACACCATCCAGGTCGTCGGGTTTCACCAGGACGTCCCGCGCCTTGGAGCCCTCGCTCGGGCCCACGACGCCGCGGGACTCCATGAGGTCCATCAGCCGCCCGGCCTTGGCGAAGCCGACGCGCAGCTTGCGCTGGAGCATGGACGTCGACCCGAACTGCGTGGAGACCACCAGTTCGGCCGCCTGGCACAGCAGATCGAGGTCGTCGCCGATGTCCTCGTCGATCTCCTTCTTCTGCTTGGTGCCCACGACGACGTCGTCCCGGAAGACGGGCGTCATCTGGTCCTTGCAGTGCTGGACGATCGCCGCGACCTCGTCCTCGGTCACGAACGCGCCCTGCATACGGGTCGGTTTGTTCGCCCCCATCGGCAGGAACAGCCCGTCGCCCTTGCCGATCAGCTTCTCGGCACCGGGCTGGTCGAGGATGACGCGCGAGTCGGCGAGCGAGGACGTGGCGAAGGCGAGCCGGGAGGGCACGTTGGCCTTGATCAGACCGGTGACGACGTCCACGGACGGCCGCTGCGTGGCGAGCACCAGGTGGATGCCGGCCGCGCGCGCGAGTTGTGTGATGCGCACGATCGCGTCCTCGACGTCCCTGGGCGCGACCATCATCAGGTCGGCCAGCTCGTCGACGATCACCAGCAGGTACGGGTACGGCTGGAGCTCACGCTCACTGCCCTCCGGCGGCTTCACCTTGCCGTTCCGCACGGCCTCGTTGAAGTCGTCGATGTGCCGGTAGCCGTACGCGGCCAGGTCGTCGTACCTGAGGTCCATTTCGCGTACGACCCACTGGAGCGCCTCGGCGGCACGCTTCGGGTTGGTGATGATCGGCGTGATCAGGTGCGGGATGCCCTCGTACGCGGTCAGCTCGACCCGCTTGGGGTCGACGAGGACCATGCGGACGTCCTCGGGAGTCGCGCGGACCATGATGGACGTAATCAGGCAGTTGATGCAGGACGATTTGCCGGAGCCGGTCGCACCCGCGACGAGCACATGCGGCATCTTCGCCAGGTTGGCCATCACATAGCCGCCCTCGACGTCCTTGCCGAGCGCGACCAGCATCGGGTGGTCGTCCTCGGCCGCGTCGGCCAGCCGGAGTACATCGCCCAGGTTGACCATCTCGCGGTCGGTGTTGGGGATTTCGATGCCGACCGCGGACTTGCCGGGGATCGGGCTGATGATCCGCACGTCGGGGCTGGCGACGGCGTACGCGATGTTCTTGGTGAGCGCGGTGATCCGCTCGACCTTGACGGCGGGGCCGAGCTCGACCTCGTAACGCGTGACCGTCGGCCCGCGGGTGAAGCCGGTGACGGCGGCGTCGACCTTGAACTCGGAGAACACGTTGGTGAGTGAGGCGACGATGGCATCGTTGGCCGCGCTGCGCGACTTGCCGGGGCCGCCGCGCTCCAGGAGGTCGAGCGAGGGCAGGGAGTACGTGATGTCGCCGGAGAGCTGGAGCTGCTCGGCGCGCGGCGGGAGGTCGCGCGGCGCCGAGGGCGCCGCCTTCGTGAGGTCCGGGACCCCGGCGTCGAGCTTCTCCTGCTTGGGGCGGGCCGCGGGCACGGGCGTCGTCTCCACGCGGTCGCCCGGGCTCACCCCCTGGGTGAGGTCGGCGACGAGCGGCGAGGGCGGCATGCCGTGCAGAACGGCGCCGTCGAGCGCGGCAGCGGCGGCCGCGGCGACGTCCACGGCGTCCAGCGGCCTGTCCGGGTCGGGCTGCGGCACCGCGGACCGCCGGGGGCGGCCACGGTGCCGTGTGAGGGCCTCCTGCTCGGCGCTGTCGGGGTCGTACGCCTCGGGGGCGGGCTTGCGTCGCCGGGAGCGCGCGGGGAGCGCCTCACGCCACTGGTCGTCGTAGCGGGCGTCGTCCTCGGTGTACTCGTCCTCGGCGCCGTCGTAGGTGTCGTCCGCGACGATGCCGAGCTTCTGGCCGAGCAGCCGCAGCCGCTGCGGGATGGCGTTGACCGGGGTCGCCGTGACGACGAGCAGCCCGAAGATCGTGAGCAGCACGAGGAGGGCCACGGCGAGCGCCTCGCCCGTCATGTACGTCAGCGGAGTGGCCGCACTCCAGCCGATGAGCCCCCCGGCGTCCCTTATCGCCTGCATGCCGTCGGCGCGCGCGGGCGAACCGACGGCGATGTGGACCTGGCCGAGCACGCCGATGACGAGCGCGGACAGGCCGATCACGATGCGGCCGTTGGCGTCGGGCTTCTCGGGGTGCCGGATGAACCGTACGGCGATCACCGCGAGCAGTATCGGGACGAGCAGGTCGATGCGGCCGAAGGCACCGGTGACGAGCATCTCGACGAGATCGCCGACCGGGCCGCGCAGATTCGACCAGGTGCCGGCGGCGACGATCAGCGCGAGGCCGAGCAGCAGCAGTCCGACGCCGTCCTTGCGGTGCGCCGGGTCGAGGTTCCTGGCGCCCTGCCCTATGCCGCGGAAGACGGCGCCGACGGCGTGCGCGGCACCGAGCCAGACGGCGCGTACGAGCTTGTACACGCCCCCGGTGGGATTGGGCGCCGGCTTCGGAGGGGCCGCCTTCTTCGCTGCGGTCTTCTTGGCGGGCGCCTTCTTGGCCGCGGCCTTTTTCGCGGGGGCCTTCTTCGCCGCCGCCTTCTTCGGAGCGGCCGCCTTCTTCGCGGGCGACTTCTTGGCTGCGGACTGACGTGAGGCCATGAGTGTGAGGTTACCGGGGTAGGCCACAGGGGACACGTGTGCCCACTCCTTCACCCGTTCGTGTCGCCCTTCACAGGGAGTGGAACTGACGCACTCTCAGGTCGGCGCACGGCTCAGCTACGGCTCCGTACACCTGAGTTCAAGGATGACATCGGTGTCTAGTGTGATGCGCCAGAAAATCTGAGTTTTAGTTCTGCTCGGTTGTGTCGGTTGTGTCGGTGCTGGGCCTGACCTTGGCCAGGTAGTCGGCAAGGGAGTTGAGGATCTCGTCAGCGGTCTTGGTCCAGGTGAACGGCCTGGGGTCCTCGTTCCAGGTGGCGATCCACGCCTTGATGTCGTCTTCCAGCGCCTTGACGGAGGTGTGGACGCCGCGGCGGATGAGCTTGTCGGTCAGCAGGCCGAACCACCGCTCCACCTGGTTGATCCAGGAGGCCCGGGTCGGGGTGAAGTGCACGTGGAACCTGGGACGCCGGGCCAGCCAGGTTCTGATCTCGGGGGTGTTGTGGGTGGCGTAGTTGTCGCACACCAGGTGCACATCCAGGCCGGCGGGCACGGCCTTGTCGATCGTGACCAGGAACTTCTTGAACTCAATCGCCCGGTGGCGGCGGTGCAGCTCCGATATGACGCTGCCGTCGGCGATGTTGAAGGCGGCGAACAGGCTGGTGATGCCGTGCCGCAGGTAGTCGTGGGTGCGCCGCTCGGGCATGCCCGGCATCATCGGCAGTACCGGCTGCGAGCGGTCCAGCGCCTGGATCTGGCTCTTCTCGTCCACGCACAGCACCACCGCCTTCTCCGGCGGATGGTGGTACAGCCCGACGACGTCCACGACCTTCTCCCACGAACTGCGGGTCGGTGGAGAGCTTGAAGGCATCCTGCAGATGCGGCTTGAGGCCGAACTTCTTCCAGATCCGGCCGATCGTGGACTTCGACAGCCCGGTGCGCTTGGCCATCGCCGCGCGCGACCAGTGCGTGTCCTTGCCCGGGGCGGACTCCAAGGTCGCCACGATCACGTCCTCGACCTGGTCGAGCAGGATCGAGGGCGGCCGACCGGTACGCGGTTCGTCCTGCAGGCCCTCGAGACGATCGGTCACGAAACGGGCCCGCCAGCGGTCCGCCGTCGACTGGTCCACCCGCAGATCGGCTGCGACCTGCTTGTTCGTCACGCCCCCGGCGCACCGCAGCACGATCTTCGCCCGCAGCGCGAGGTACTGGGCGGTCTTCGCCCGCC